>NZ_KB892127.1:0-57485 GCF_000373665.1 Streptomyces sp. BoleA5 | reverse complement strand
TGGACGACATGCTACAAGGGAATCAGGTGAAGCGCATTGGCAGTCACTGCCCGAACCCTTGGAGGTGTTTCACGATGTTGATGCGCACCGACCCGTTCCGTGAGCTGGACCGTCTGACCCAGCANNTGCTGGGNACGTCCGGCACCTGGTCGAGGCCNCAGGCGATGCCCATGGACGCCTACCGCGAGGGCGACCATTACGTGATCGCCCTCGACCTCCCCGGTGTGATCCCGGACGCGATCGACATCGACGTCGAGCGCAACATGCTGACGGTCAAGGCCGAGCGCCGCCCGGTGGCCAAGGCCGACGACGTGCAGATGGAGCTGTCCGAACGGCCCCTCGGTGTCTTCTCCCGGCAGCTGATGCTCGCGGACACCCTGGACACCGAGCACATCGAGGCGGACTACGACGCAGGTGTCCTGACCCTGCGCATCCCGATCGCCGAGCGGGCCAAGCCCCGCAAGATCGCGATCACGTCCACCGGCGACCGCAGGCAGATCAGCGGCTGAGCCCTGAGCCGGGCGACCCGCCCGGGGCGCAGGCGGCGGAGGACGGAACGTTCCCCTCCCTTCACGGTTCCGTCCTCCGCATCGACCGAGGGGGAACTGTGACCATGCGACGTGAAGCGTGCCTGGCGCAGGTCCAGGAACGCGGCGAATACCCGACACCGCAGGAGGCGGACCGGGCAGCCCGCGTGGTCCTCGGACTGCTCGGCGCACACGTGGTCGGTGAGGAACGCGCCGAACTCGCCGCCCGGCTGCCCGAGACCTACGCACTCATCCTGCTCAACCCGCTTCAGGCTTCAGGCCGTCGAACCGCTGGACGCGGAGCGGTTCGTGCGGGCCTCCGCCGCCTGGACCGAAGGCGCGACCGAAGCGACGGCGCGCTGGGATGTCGGCGCGGTCCTCAGCGTGGCTGCCGACGAGGCCGGACCGGACCTGTTGCGACGCCTCCTGCTGCAACTGCCGCCCGGCTACGACCTGCTGTTCGGCCGCCTCGCGCCGACCTGACCTCACGACTGGGGGCGGGGCGCACCCTCCCGCCCCCCGGCACCACAGAGAGAGAAAGGCACTCCGATGCACGCCACGGCGATGACGTTCGATGCGATGGTCGAGCACGTCCGCTACGAAGGCGCATACCCCACCCGTGACCGGGCCGAGCAGGCCGTTCAGGAGGTGCTGGCCGGACTGGGACGACAGCTGATCGGCGATGAACGCGTCGCCCTGGCCGCCCGGCTTCCCGTCGAGGCCGCTCTCGAGTTCACCGCCCAGGTCCCCCGCCCGGAACCGCTCACCGGTTTCGACTTCGTCAGCGACCTGGCCGTCCGCACCGGCGGAACGCCGGCCACCGCACGATGGGACGCCGGGACCGTCTTCGCGGTACTCGCGCGCCTGGCCGGGGAGGACCTCGTCAGCCGGATCCTCGCACAGCTGCCCAGCGGCTACGGTTTGCTCTTCGGCCGCGCCGAACTGATGCCGACAGGGTAGGGCGTGGCCCGGTGTGAGCCAGTCGCGCCACGGGCAACCGCCGTCCAGGGAGTTGGGCTTGTACGGGACCCCGGTGTGCACCGCGTCCTGGTGGAACCCGTCCCGCAGCATGTCGTTGACCGCGGCGTGCGGCCGATTGATCGGGATCTGCGGGAAGTTGGGTCCGCCCAGCCGGGTGATCTGGGTGTCGAGGCAGGAGAAGAGACGTCCGGCCGGCAGCGCGTCGTCGGTGATGTCGATGCCGGGAGTGAGGAACGCCCCGTCCTGAGCCCGGACGGTCTTGGACGGGCCGTCCGGGCGGCCTGTCGCGCTGAGCGGCGTCGGCACGCTCTGGTCGGGTTTGGACGGCAGCGGCTGATGCGGCTCCACCGGTTCGTCCACCGTGGGTGGCATGCTGCCCGGCACGCACGGGATCTCCGCACGTCCGGCCGGGGTGAGCTCGGCGGCCATGTCCGTGACCTTGTCGACGATCTTCTTCACCGGGCCTGGCTCGTTGGCCATGGCACTCTCCTGCTTCGTCCTCGGGGGAACCCTGCCGCCTGCGGGTAACCGGTGCCACCTGAGGACGAACGGGACGCTGACGGATGTCCGCCGTTCGCGGCGGATGTCACCCCGACTGCTCGTCGGCCGCGCGACGCCGGCTCCGGGGAGACCCAGCGCCGGATGACGCCGACGGAGGCACGCTCCGTGAGGTCCGCCATGTGAGACGGCTGCGCCGCTCTCGGCCCGCCGCACCGCGCGGCACCTCAGGGGCGCCGCCAAGCGTCGTCCCTGAGATGGGAGCCGGCCATGGGTCCCATCCGCAGCATCCCCCCGTCGACCGGCCAGGAGGCGCCGGAGACGTAACCGGCCGGAGCCGCCGCATACCGCGTCCGGCGCGCGCAAGCCCCCTTGCCCTGGGCGCCGCCCTGCTCAAAGATGACCGGGCTGCTGGATCCCTGACAGGGGCCGCCGCCTCTCGCGTTCGACGGTGCCGTGCGGCATCCTCGGGTTCCCGGCGGCGTCCCGCGCCCGGCGCAGGTATGCCCGCTGCCCCGCAGGGCAGCCGAAAGCCATGGACACACCGGAGCGCCACCGAGCACCCGACCGGAACAGGGACGAAGAGCCCGACGCCACGTCGCCGGAGAACCTGATCCCCGGGACACCCCTGTCACCGTCACCGCCTGCCGGGCCCCGGGAACGCGCCCGGCGGGACGAGGACGACAGGGGCGCCGGCGGTCCGCCCGCAGGGCCGCCCAAGACTGCGGAGCGGGACTGACTCCACGGCGAAGGAGAAGAGCATGAAGCGCAACGAAGACGCCGACGAGGCGCGACGTACGACGCCGCCCGCCGAGGACCGCCAGGACCCGCGGCCGGGCCGCGGACCCGACTCCGGCGCCGCAGAACGAGGGCGTTCGGGGAGCGACGTCCCCGAGGCACCACGTGACGTGCCGCCGCAAGAGCCGCCCGATTGAGAGCGGGCAACCCGAAGGTGGGCTATCCCGGACGCCGGGAGGGGGGGCCGGCGTCCGGGGCGTTCACCCGCCATGCGGTCTGCCTCGCCGCATATTCCGGCTGCCCCCGATGCGCCGTCGCACACCAGCGCGCGAGGCCGTTTTCAGCTCGACCGACCGGGCAGCCGCCTCATATGACGCAATTCGGATACACGATGATGACCGAGCAGGCAGGGCCGAAGGAGTTGGTGGACCACGTGGTGAGGGCCGAGGAGGCAGGCTTCGACTTCTCGGTGACCTCCGACCACTACGTCCCGTGGCTGGACGAGCAGGGCCACGCCCCCTACGCCTGGAGCGTGCTGGGCGCGGCCGCGCAGGCCACCTCGCGGATTCCTCTGATGACGTACGTGACCTGTCCGACCGTCCATTACCACCCTGCCGTGGTCGCGCAGAAGGCGGCCACGATGCAGTTGCTGTCCGACGGCCGGTTCCGGCTCGGGCTGGGGTCGGGCGAGAACCTCAACGAGCACGTGGTGGGCGGCGGATGGCCCGCCGTCGACGTCCGGCAGAAGATGCTGGCCGAGGCCGTCGAGATCATCCGGGCCCTGTTCGGCGGGGGTTACGTCAACCACCGCGGCGAGCACTTCGACGTGGAGTCGGCGAAGCTGTGGGATCTGCCCGACCGGCCGCCGCCGATCGGGGTCGCGGTGTCCGGCACGCAGTCCTGCGAAGACCGAACACCGCGGCCGCTGACCCCTCGTGTCCCGCCCTGGGGCGTTTCCCCCTCGGGGGTTCGGGCAGCCGCCGACCATGGACTACTCGCACGCGCCGGTCCTGGAGGCGCTCGCCGCCTACCAAGCGACCGGACAGACACCCTTCACCCCGCCCGGTCACAAACAGGGCCGGGGAACCGACAAGCGTGTTCTGGAGGCCCTGGGGGAGTCGGTGTTCCGCTGCGACATCCTTGCCACCAGCGGACTCGATGACCGCACCTCCTCACACGGGGCTCTGGAAGAGGCCCAAGCTCTCATGGCGGACGCCGTGGGGCCAAGCACACGTTGAGATGCTCACACCGTATCCGCCGGGGATACCCGCCGCCCTCCCGGGTGAGCGCCTCAACCGGCAGGTGCTGGAGTACCTGCGTACCGGGGTGGAGGCCGGAATGGTCGTACCCGACGCCGCCGACCAGCAGGTGGGCTCCATCCGAGTCGCCATCGAGAAGTGACGGAGGAACAACCCCATGACCTCCCGCAACGAGGACCCGGTCACCCGCCATCCGCAGCCCGACTTCCCCGCGCAGGGCCAGCCGCACCCGGGGTGGACCGGTCCGATGGACCCGCCCCCCGACCACGGCGAGACCTCGTACGAGGGCAGCGGCCAACTGGAGGGCAAGGCCGCTGTGATCACCGGCGGCGACTCCGGGATCGGCCGCGCCGTCGCGCTCGCCTTCGCCCGCGAAGGGGCCGACGTGCTCATCACGCACCTTGCGGAGGAGAGGGAGGACGCGGACACCACGATGGGGCTCGTGCTGGACGCCGGACGCAAGGGCGTCGCCCTCTCCTGCGACGTACGCGAGGAGGACCAGTGCCGCGAGGTGATCGACCTGGCACTCGCCCAGTTCGGCCGGCTCGACATCCTGGTCAACAACGCCGCGTACCAGATGTCCCAGCCGGACGGGATCGGCGCCATCACCACGGAGCAGTTCGACCGGGTGCTCAAGACCAACCTGTACGCGATGTTCTGGCTGTCGAAGCTGGCGCTCGAGCACCTGCCGGCCGGAGGTTCCATCATCAACACCAGCTCCGTGCAGGCCTACAAGCCCAGCCCACACCTGCTGGACTACGCGTTGACGAAGGCGGCCATCGTCAACTTCACCCAGTCGCTCGCGCAGATGGTCGCCGACAAGGGCATCCGCGTCAACGCGGTGGCCCCCGGACCGGTGTGGACGCCGCTCATCCCCGCGACGCTGCCGGACACCACGGAGTTCGGCAAGCAGTCGCCGCTCGGCCGCCCCGCCCAGCCGGCCGAGATGGCCCCGGCCTACGTTTTTCTCGCGTCCCCGCGCGCCAGCTACATCACGGCGGAGGTGGTCAACGCGACCGGCGGCACGCCGCTGCCTTGAGGGCGTGTCGTACCAGCGGATCTCGGTATGAAATGATCTTGATTCGTGGCTCGTGGAGATCTGACGGACGAGCAGTGGGCGTTGTTGGAGCCGCTGCTGCCCGTGCGCAAGAAGGTGGGTCGGCCGGCGACATGGACCCGGCGGCAGTTGATCGACGGCATTCGGTTCCGGGTCCGTACCGGTGTGCCCTGGCGGGACGTGCCCGAGAGGTACGGTCCATGGGGCCGGGTGTACGACCTGTTCCGCCGCTGGCAGAGGGACGGCACATGGCAGCGGCTCTCCGACCAGCTCCACGCCCGGGAGGAGGCGAAGGACGTGATCACCTGGGCTCCCGTCGTCGGCGCCGACGTGAATCGAGTCCGTCGGCGCATCGCGCCGGCACGGCACAGAACAGGCTTCGACGGGAACCGCCTCGCGGTGTCCCCACCGAGCCGGTGATCACCGCGTCGTCGCACCCGGCTGCCGTGTCGTTCTGAACTCGATCCTCAGTGGCTCGGCTCGGGGCGGGCGAGAGGCCCACGAGGCGACGCGCCCTCACACCGGCGCGTGTGCCGGCGCCGGCCGGGGAGGCGTGAGGTTCCACACGCGCTGCACCGAACCGCCGTCACCGTCGTCGTGGCACTGAGGCGCCACCGTGCGACGGGTCTGCGCACGTCGCTGGAGCGATTGCCGCGGGACACGCACACGGTACGCGTGGCGCTCACGCACTTCTCGCCCGTTGCCGACACCCTCGCCGGCGAACCTCCGGAGATCCCCCCGTTCCTCGGCAGCTACCTGCTTGCGGAGGCGATCGACGAGGGCGGAGCCGACCTGGCCGTGCACGGCCACGCGCACCGGGGAGTCGAGCGGGGCATGACGGCGGGGGCGTACGCGTACGCAACGTGGCGCACCCGTGATCGATCGCGCTTTCGCCGTCTACCGGCTGTACACCGGGTACCGGGTAGCAGTCACCCACGGAGGGACCTGCGATCCACCGAGAAGGTGATGTGAGATGACCGGGACGACCCGGGACCAGGACACCGTGAGGGACAAGGCCACGGTCAAGGCCCTGCTGGACCAGGAGGGCCACACCTACGCCGAGGACGCCGGCATCAAGCTGAGGAACACTCCCCAGCCCGTGTACCAGGTGCTGGTGGCAGCGTGCCTGCTCAGCGCCCGCATCAAGGCGTCCGTGGCCACCGCCGCGGCGCACGAGTTGTTCGCCGCGGGGATGCGCGACCCCCGCAAGATGCGCGACGCCACCTGGCAGCAGCGGGTCGACGCGCTCGGCAGGGGCCACTACCGGCGCTACGACGAGCGGACGGCGACGCAACTCGGGGACGGCGCGCGACTGCTCCTGGACCGCTACGGAGGCGACCTCCGCCGCCTGCGGGACGAGGCGGACGGGGACCCGGACGCGATCCGCCGTGCCCTGCGCGAGGTTCCCGGGCTGGGACCCGTCGGGGTGGAGATCTTCCTGCGCGAGGTGCAGGCGGTCTGGCCGGAGGCGGGCCCGCTCTTCGACGCCAAGGCGCTCAAGGGCGCGGAACGGCTCGGTCTCCCGGCGCGGCCGGAGGACTTGGCCGCCCTGGTGCCCGAGGCCGCGTACGCGGTCTTCGCGGCGGCCCTGGTGCGCGCCGCGCTGGACCGCCACGTGGCCGAGGAGGTCGCCGGGGCGCGGCCCTGAGCGGACCCGGGCCGCGCCGTCAGCGGGCCGCTTTGCCGAGGGCCCGGGCGAGATCCGGAAGACTCGTCGCTTCACGGTCCGGACGGGTCATGACAGCGGGGTAGTGGGCAGAGTCCCGGTGCAGCCAGGCGCCCGCGAGCCCGGCCCGCCGAGCACCGTCCACGTCCCATGGGTGGGCAGCGACGAGCAGCGCCTCCTCGGGCCGCACGCCGGCCCGGTCGGTGGCGTGGCGATACGCGGCCGGCGCGGGTTTCCAGCACCGGGGCCCCGAGACGTCCAGCAGGGCGTCGAAGTGCCCCAGCAAGCCGGCACCGTCCAGCAGTCGCCGGGTGGTCGCCGCCGAGCCGTTGGTCATGGTGAGCAGCCGGTAGCCGGCGGCGCGAAGTTCCTGTACGCCGTCGGGTACGTCCGGGTGCACGGTGAGTTCGGCGAAGCCTTCGACCACGTGGCGTGCGGCGTCCTCCGTGTCGCCGCTCCAGTCCGGCGATGCGGTGAGCAGCACGCGGACGTTCTCCGTCGCGATCTCCGCGAAGTCCCCGTATCCGCCGGCGGCCGTGAGTGCGAAGCCGTCGCGCAGCACGGCGGCGAACCAGGTGGGCAGCACGTCCTGGGAAACGCCGATGTCCTCGAAGCGCCCGCCCAGGGGCGTCAGGTCGCTGAGGGTCTCGTTGACGTCGAAGACGATCACGCGGACACGGTTCTCGGCCGCCATGGCGTGCCTCCGGAGAGACGGATCGGTGTCTGTCCGTCCATCGTGCGCCCTCACCGCCGTCCACCGAGACCGGACTGTTCGGCTCCGCTTTTCTGGGCAGCACGTATATGAGGTGATAAAAATGGGTGAAAGTGGTCGTCATTCTTCCTCAGCCGTGATGGAGGCCGTGTCGCACCCTCTGGACACGATGAGGTCGACGGCGCAGAGGCTGCCGGGAGCCGAGGCCGTCAAAGGGGCGTTCGACGGTGTACTGGACAAGGTAGGGGTGGTCTCGCCGCAAACACGACGGGTGGCCGCCTACACCGGGGCGGGGCTGCTCGGCGTCGCCGGAGTCGTCGAGTGGCCGGTGGCGGCCGCGGGAGCCGCCGCCGTGTGGCTGACGCAGCAGCGTTCGCGCGCGCAGGCGACGGTCCAGGACCAGGCCGAGGCACAGGCCCGCCAGGACGTGCCGGACCTGCAGGACACGATGGTCCCGCCGGAGACACGGATACCGGCCGCGCCACACGCGCAGGGCCACATGTCCGCAGCCGAGACCCACGAGGCGCCCCTCACCGAGAAGGGACCGGACGCGATGACCGGACCCGATGAGCTGCCGGTTCCCGAGGGCGGGCCGAGCAAGGCGAAGATCAAGGCGAAGGAAGGCAAGAAGAAGGCGAAGGCCTCCGCCGCATGAGGGCCGCGACGGGGTTGGGGCTGCTGATCGGACTTCCCGCCGCGGGCCTGCGGCTGGCCGCTACCGCTCCCGGCGACGTCGCGCGCCATGTGCTCCCACTGGCGGACGCCGGCGCACGCGTGGCACTGCGCGGCGCCGTTGCCGCCTCCCGCGGTGCCGCGCGCCTCGGGCGGGCGACACAACAGGCGATGACCCCTGGACGCCGCTGGGTCGGCGCACACCGCCTGCACGTCCCGCTGCGGCCGCGCCGCGGAGCGGTACTCGACCGAAGGCAGTTGGAGTCGGCGGCCCGTAGGGTCGCGGTGTCACTGGCCGAGCATCCCGACGTGCTGGCGGCCTACTGGGACGGCGGCCTGGAGTCGCTGGTGGTGCAGTTGGCCGAGGACGCGGTCGCCGACAAGGTGGCGGCCCGGGCGGCCGGGCTGGCCGCCGATCAGCAGCTGGAACAGCCCGAGGAACCGGCACGGGATCACGACCATCCCGGCCAGGCCGCCAGTGCCCGCGTGCATGCCACCGCGCTGTGCTGCGACATGGCGGGTGTCGCCACCGCGACGACCGCGCGAGTCCTGCGGCTGCGCCCGTCCCCGCGCCTGGTGACGGCCGCCGTCACCGTACTGCGCGAGGACTCTCGACCGCGCGGCTGGCTCCGGCACAGGCTCGGGGAACCGACCGCCGACGCTTTCCTCTCCGTCGCCTACGCGGCCGCGCACGGCTTCGGGCAGTCCCCGACGGCTCTCGTGCTGGACGCGTCCCTGCGTGCCGGTCAGCTCCTCGAATCGGTCACGAGGGCCGCGTTGTTCGACGAGGTCCACGACCGCCTGTGCACCCCCGACCGGCACAGCCTTCCGACGCCACAGGTGCGGCGGCCCCGCCTCCATGTGGTGCCGGCCCAGCAGTACGCCGACCAGGCCGTCACCGGAGGACTGCTGGGGGCCGTGGCGACGCTCGCCTTCACCCGCGACGGCGCCGAGGCCGCCGAGGCGGTCCTGGCCGCCGCCCCGCGCGCGGCACACTACGGGCCCGTCGCCTTCACCGCCGCTCTCGGCACCGGCCTGGCCCGTCGCAGGGTGCTCGTGCGCGATCTGGAGCGGATCCGGCAACTGGAACTGGTGGACACCGTCGTCCTGCATCACTCCGTGCTCAGCGGCCGCAGGCGCACCCTGACGGAAGCGAGCCCTCTCGGCGACGACTGGGACCACGACCGCCTCTGGCACGCCGCCGCGGCCACGCTGCGGGCGCAGGACGAGAAGCAGTTGGACGAGAACCAGCGGGACGAGAAGCGGCAGGCCGAGGCGGAGGTGCGCCTGCGAGCCGCGGCAGGAAGCGCACCGGGGACCCGCACGGGGCGGATGACCGCCCTCGACGACGACAACCGCGAGGTGGGCACCGTCTTCGTCGCCCGCGAGGTCGACCCGCTGGCGGAGGCGGTTCTCGACGCGGCCCGCCGGGCAGGTCTGCACGTCGTCGTCGCCGACGACGGGACGCTGGGCGAGTTCGGCGCGCTCGCCGACCAACTGGTACCGGCTGAGGCATCCTTGACCGATACGGTGCGCCGACTCCGTCAATGCCGAAGGGCCGTGCTCACCGTCGCGCGGGTGGCGGCCGGGTCCGGGGCGGACGACGACGTGCCCACGGGATTGCTGAGCAGCGACGTGGCCGTGACCGTCGTCGACTCGGGCAGCGCCGTCCTGTGGGCGGCGGACGCCCTGGTCCTGGACGACCTCTCCGGGGTCTGGCGGCTGCTGGCCGCCGTACCGGGTTCCCGGGCGGCCGCCCGGCACGCCAAGGTCCTTGCCGAGGCCGGAGCGGCGCTTTCGGAACTGATGGTGCTCACCCGCGGCTCGCGAGGACGTCGTGCCGCGTGGCGCGTGGGACCGCGACTGAGTCCGGTCAACGCCGCGGCCGCGGCCGCCCTCGTCGACGGCTGGCGCGGCGCCCGGCGCGTACTGCGCCGCGACGTGCCCCGGCCGCGGCCGCGCGTGCCCTGGCACGCCCTGGAACCCCGGGAAGTCTTCGACCGGCTGCGCGAGGCGGAGCGCGACCTCCACGAGGAGTCGACGCGCGCGACGTCGGCAGCCGGGCGTCTCGGCCGGTCCGTGGCCGCGTCACCCGCCGCCGTTCCACTGCGGCTGACGGGGCGTCTGGTCCGCGCGGTACGCGCCGAACTGGACGACCCGCTCACGCCCGTGCTCGCCGTGGGGGCCACCGCCTCCGCACTGCTGGGCTCGGCCGTCGACGCCTTCCTCGTCACGGGCGCGATGGGCATCAACGCGCTCGTCGGCGGCATCCAGCGGCTGCGCGCGGAACAGGCTCTGACCTCACTGGCGGTGACCCAGCGTCAGCAGGCGCGCCGGGTCGTCGACCCCGGAACCGGCGACACCCGCACCGTCGAGGCCGGACGGCTCACCCCCGGGGAGATCATCGAGCTCCAGACCGGAGACGTGGTCCCCGCCGACGCGCGGCTGCTCGTGGCCGAGGACCTGGAGGTCGACGAGTCCTCCCTGACGGGGGAGTCACTGCCCACGCTCAAGCAGACCGGGCCGACCCCCAGAGTGCCGGTCCCGGACCGCCATTGCATGGTCTTCCAGGGCGCGACCGTGGTGGCGGGCCAGGGGCGCGCCGTGGTGGTCGACACGGGGGACGACACCGAGGCGGGCCGAGCCGCCCACCTGGCCGCGCGGATGCCGCCGGCGCCCGGTGTGCAGGCCCGGCTCCGTGAACTGACCTCCACGGTGCTGCCCCTCACCCTGGCCGGCGGCGCCGCGGTGACCGGACTGTCGCTGCTGCGCGGCACGCCCGTGCGGCAGGCCGTGGCCGGCGGGCTGGCCGTCGCCGTGGCGGCCGTACCCGAAGGGCTGCCGCTCACCGCGACCGTCGCCCAACTCGCCGCCGCCCGCAGGCTGACCGCCCACGGCGTGCTCGTGCGCACCCCGCGCACCCTGGAGGCACTCGGGCGGATGGACACGGTGTGCTTCGACAAGACCGGCACCCTCACCGAGAGCCGGCTCCGCGTGGTCCGCACCGCCGCCCCCGACGGCGGTGCCCACGAGAACGACTCCGAGGAGGGCCGCGAAATCCTGCGGCAGGCCGCCAGGACCTGCCCCCAGGTCGGCGAGGACCACGGCGTCCACGCCCACGCCACCGACGGGGCCGTCCTCGACGCGGCCGGCGACGACCCGCACTGGACCCCCGCCGGCACCCAGCCCTTCCAGGCCTCCCGCGGCTACGCCTCGGCCACCGGGCACGACGCGGAGGGCACCCCGCTTCTGGTCGTCAAGGGCGCACCGGAAGTGGTACTGCCCCTCTGCCCCGACGCGGACGGCACCGCGACCGAGACGGCGCGGGCGCTGGCGGCCGAGGGTCTGCGCGTACTGGCCGTGGCGGAATACCGCCTGCGGGACGGCGAGTTCGCGGGTGCGCTCGAAAGCTCCCTGGAGCAGTACCGGTTGCACCTTTCCGGTTTCATCGCCCTGGCCGACACGCCCCGTTCGGACGCGGCACCGCTGATCTCCGGACTCCGTGAGGCGGGTGTGCGGCCGGTGATGCTCACCGGAGACCACCCCGAGACCGCCAGGGCCGTCGCCGTGGCGCTCGGCTGGTCCACGGACGTCTCCGTGGTCACGGGAGACGAACTCGCCACCCGTGACCGCACGGGCCGGACCTCGCTCGTCCGTGATTGCGGCGTCGTCGCCCGTGTGGCGCCCGAGCAGAAGTTGCAGGTCGTCGAGGCCCTCAGGGAATCCGGGCGGGTCGTCGGCATGGTCGGTGACGGCTCCAACGACGCGGCGGCCATCAGGGCCGCGGACGTCGGTGTCGGCATCGCCGTCCGGGGCTCCGCGGCCGCGCGCAACGCCGCGGACCTCGTCATCGTCAATGACGAACTCTCGGCGCTGATAGAGGCGGTCGCCGAGGGGCGCGCCCTGTGGCACAGCGTCGCCGACGCGCTGACCGTCCTGATCGGCGGCAACGCCGGCGAGATCGGCTTCTCCCTGCTCGGGACCGTGATCTCCGGCGCGTCACCGCTTTCCACCAGGCAACTCCTGCTGGTCAACCTGCTCACCGACATGTTCCCCGCGATGGCGGTCGCCGTGACCCCGCAGGGCGCCACGGGCACGGCTGCCGGAACGGACGGGACCGGAACGGACGGGACCGGGACGGAAGGGCGGGGAGCGCGGACCGGTACGGCCCCGCTGGGCCTGGGTACCCTCGGCGCACCTCTGGCCCACCGGATTCGGCATCGCGGCGTCGTCACCGCCCTCGGAGCCGCGGCCGCCTGGCTGGTCGGCACCGTCACGCCGGGCAGCGCCCGGCGCACCAGCACCATGGCGCTGTGCGGTGTGGTGGGGGCCCAACTCACCCAGACCGTGACCGGCCGCCGTCACAGCCCTTTGGTGTGGCTCACGGTGCTCGGCTCGGCAGCGGCGCTCATAGCCGTCATCCAGACCCCGGGTGTGAGCCAATTCTTCGGCTGTACTCCGCTCGGCCCCATCGCCTGGGCCGGAGTGGCCGCGGCCGTGGCTCTCGCGGCTCTCGCCCCGCGGTCACCGTCCCGCTGAAGTCGCGTCAGGCGACCCGCCGCCTCCGCCGTGCGCGCCCGCCGCTCGCGACCGGCCAGGTGGCGGTGAGCAGGGTGATGATCCATGAGGCCGCGCCGACCCGGACCAGCGGTGGCGACTTGGTCAGCGTGGCCGACAGCAACAGGGCCAGGGTGCCGCCGGCCAGGAAGGTCACGCACAGGGCGCGCGGCCACCGGGCGAACCGCGCCGCGGTCTCCCGCAGGGGGGTGCGCAGGCGCATGGTGCGCAGTCGCCGGGCAAGGGCCCGGTCCTCGTGACGGAGCAGTCGTTCGATCCCGTCGAGTGCCATCCGCTCCCGGCCGGTGAGCCGGCAGTCCTCCCTCATCGGCGTCTCCTGGCCAGGCGCGGGCCGGGCTGCTCCGGCCATCTGCGCCCGCGTCCACCCCGTCGAACGCCGGGGACCCGTGCCGCACGAGAACTGACCGGATCACGCCCACGCCGGACAACGCCCACGACGAGCGGGGTGCCGGCCGCGGATCGCGGCCGGCACCCCGGCGTGCTGCGAGCGAACGTCAGGTCACCATCGGTACCAGCGGCGGCGCCCGCCTCCCTCGGCGGCCCGGAACACGAAGCCGAGCAGCCACACCACCAGGACGATGACGGCGATCCACCACAGCGCCTTGAGGGCGAAGCCCGCCCCGAAGAGGATCAGGGCCAGCAGCAGGACAAGCAGCAAAGGAACCATGTCTACAACCTCCTGACCCCGCGTGTGCCCCGCCCCCGTGCCACCATGCACGCCGAATTCGAGGCGGCGATCGCGAAGCCCTGTCGGACCGGCGTGGCATGATCCGGCCATGAGCCTGACCGCGCGGCAACTCGCCCTCGCCACACTGGACCGCCAGCTCCTGCTCGAACGCCGGAGCCTCGACGTGGCCGAGGCCGTCCGCCGGCTCTGCGCGCTGCAGGCGCAGGCTCCGGCCTCCCCGTACCTGGCGCTGTGGAACCGCGTGCGCGACTTCGCGCCCGAGGACCTGGACGCGGCGTTCGCGGACCGCCGCATAGTCAAGGCGACGCTGATGCGGATCACGCTGCACGCCGTCCACGCCGAGGACCATGCGGCACACCACGCCGCCATGGTCAGCACGTTGCGGGGGTCCCGGCTGTACGACCGCCGCTACAGTTCGACGGGGCTGGACCCCTCCGACGCCGACGGGATCCTCCCCGAACTCGCGGGCTTCCTCGCCCGGCCCCGCGTCGGCGCCGAGGTCGAGAACGAGGTCACGGCACGGTTCGGCGAGCACGCGCATCGGGTGTGGTGGGCGCTGCGGACCTATGCCCCGATACATCATGTGCCGGCCGGCGGCCCCTGGTCGTTCACCCAGCCGAACACCTACCGCGCCGCCGAGGCGGTCCCCGCACCGACGCCCGAGGAAGTGGACGCCGGAGTACGGCAGTTGCTGCTTTCGTACCTGCGCGCGTTCGGGCCCGGCTCCACCCAGGACTTCGCGCGCTTCACTCTGCTGCGGCGTTCCGTCATCACCACGGCGCTGCGGGGGCTCGGCGACCAGGTGGTGCGGGTGGCGGGTCCCGGTCGCGCCCCCCTGTACGACCTCGTGGACGCCACCGTCCCCGACGAGGACACACCCGCACCGCCGAGGCTGCTCCCGATGTGGGACAGCATCCTGTTCGCCCACACCGGCGCCGGCCGGGTCGTCCCCGACGAGTACCGGCCGGTGGTCGTCCGGCGGAACGGGGACACCCTGCCCTGCCTGCTCGTCGACGGGCTGGTCGCCGGGGTGTGGCGGGCGGTGGACGGGGGAGTGGAACTGACCGCCTTCCGCAAGCTCGGCAAAGCCGCCTGGGACGGCCTGGCCGAGGAGGCGGCCAGGCTCAGGGCGCTGCTCGCCGACCGCGACCCGGCCGTCTACCGGCGCTACGGACACTGGTGGGACAAGGGGCTCCCCGGCGTCGAGAGCCGGATCGTCACGGACTGACCGGGAGCCGCGACAGGGCGTCGGGTGTGGCCGTCTCCGCCGCGCCGCGCGACGGGCATCGGTCCCTTGCGCCCCACGGGTCACAGGACCCACTTCGGCCCCGTGGCACATCTTCGGATCACGTGTCTATGGCCGGCCGTACGGGGCATGACGTTCATTGTTCGCCGCTGGTGGCTGAGCCCCAGCCCCCGCGCCCGAGAGGAGGCCACTCATGGGACAGCCGGAGAAGGAGACTCGCGAGGAGCCGGAGCCGGAGCCGGAGCCGGAGCGGGAACCGGCAAAGGACGGCCGCTCCGCGGACGAAGAGCGGCCTGACTCGGAGCGGACGAAGATGCCGCCGCACGAGAAGCGGCGGGGCACCGGCCTGGAAGACTTCTAGGCGGCGCGCGGCCTCGGCGCCGGCAGGCGGGGCGCCACCCGCAGTGCGGGCCGGCGCCCCGCCGTAGTCAGGTGGACAGAAGGCGGTTGAAGAAGGAGCGGTAGCGCCGGAGCGCCGTGCGCAGCTCTTCGGTGTTCACCTCTTCGCCGCGGGTCCACTGGCCCTCCAGGCCCTGCTTGTGCTGGGCGAAGGTCGACGCCAGCTTCTGCATGACGTCGGCGACCAACTCGTCGGCGGCGTGCACGGCGTCGCGCGGGTCGTCGACGAACTCGCTCTGGATCTGCTGCCAGCGGGTGCGGAAGCCCTCCTGGTCCGTGGAGCCCAGCAGCTGCGGGGCCTCGTCCGCCGCCTTGTCCCCTGTGGGGGCGCCGACCGCTTCGTCAGGCGGCGGCTCGCCCCGCGACCCGGTGCTCTCGCCGGGGTATTCCGGTGCCCTGGAGGCCGCCTCCGAGCGGTCCTGCGGGGTGCCGGGAGGCGCGTGGGTCTCTGCGAGGTCCTCGGTGGCCAGACCGCTTCCGCGGGAGACGCGCTCGCGTTCCATCGTTTCTCCGCCTTTCGGATGGGTGTTGCGGGTTCCGCGTCCCGGGCGCTGGTCAGGCCCGGGCGTGGCGCCGCCCGCCGCCGTCGGTGAGCAGCTCGTCGAACAGGGCGCGGTAGTGGACCATCGCACCGCGCAACTGTTCCGTGGTGGCCTCGTGCCGGGTGCTGAGGTCGTTGACCTCGTGCGCCGCCCGGTAGTGGTCCAGGGTCCGGCCGTGCTCCACCGACAGGTCCTTGACCCGCTGGTCGAAGTCCTCGGTCGGGTAGCCGCGGTCGTGCATCAGGGAGACCACGAGGCTGTCGGCGTCGTGCACGGCGTCCTCGGGCCGGTCGACGAACTCCTCCTGGACGCTGGTCCACTCCCGCGCGTAGCGGTCACGGACACCGCTCGGCAGCGGCTTGATGTCCAGCGAGTCGTGACGCTTGGCGCGTGCGGCGAGGTCGCGTTCGGCATCCATGCGGCTGTCGGAGCTCTCCACCGTCCTGTCGTACTCCGGGCCGAAGCGGTTCTTCAGGCGCTGGTGCCGGATGAATAGGGTGGACGCGACCGCGATCAGGGCGAGTACCACCACCACGGGGATGATGATCGCCAGAAGTGTCCCTGTTGACATGGGGTCGACTCCCTAGCACTCACGGGAAACCCCCCTCGCTGCGACGCCTGCCCCGGGCTGTGTCTCCGAAACGCCGCTTGTGCGGCTATTCGTCACGCGAGTCCCGCGCGCCCCTCAGATCCTGCCGCGCGCCGCGCGCAGGTGCTCGACGACCGGGGTGAGGGCCTTGCGGAGGGCCGCCTGGTCGTCGGTGGGGACCAGGTCGATGAAGTGCTCCCGTACTGCGGTGACGTGGTGCGGGGCGACCCTGCGCATGGTCTCCCAGCCCTCCTCGGTCAGGACGGCGAACAGCCCGCGCCGGTCGGATTCGCAGTTCTCGCGGCGGACCAGGCCGCTCTTCTCCATGCGGCTGATCTGATGGGACAGCCGGCTCTTGGACTGCAGGGTGGTGCGGGCCAGATCGCTCATCCGCATGCGGCGCTGGGGCGACTCCGAGAGGTTCACGAGGATCTCGTAGTCGTTGATGGTCAGGTCGAACGGCTCGAGATCCCGTCCGAGCTGGTTGAGCAGCAGAGTGCCGACGTCCACGTACGTGCGCCAGGCCCGCTGCTCGTCGTCGGTCAGCCAGTCGTCGCTCTTGCCCTTCTCCATTTCCTCAGCATATCGAGAGGCGCAGTTCTGCTTGAAAGCTCGAAAAGAAGCCATTCACGGCGGCCTCGCGCAGGGTGCACGGGCGATGGCGAGCCCCGCCCAGCCGAGCGCCCGTGCGCCCGGCCAGACGCTCGCTTCCACCATGGGCTCATCCGGCCCGGCGATTCGTCGTCGGCGGCCGCCGCCGAGCGTGCCGGGGGCCGACAGACAGGCCTGGTGTCGCTCCGTAGCCACCCGAGTGGTCCGGTGCCGTCACTTGTCGCGGGCCGGTGACGGGGTCGCCTACCCGTCCACCAGTCCGGTACCCGGGGGCATGAGCGGGTGCTCCGAGTGGCGTGACGTTCCCCGGCCGTCGTGGACGGAGCGACTCGGGAAGGCCCTCAGAGGTTCCGGTCCTGGTGCGGGTGGCCGAGCCCGAACCTCTCGGGCGTGCCGGACTCGCCGGGGATGATCCTGGCGGACGAGTTGTTCCGGCGGTTCAGGACGACCACGAGGGCCACGATGACGACGACGACGGACAGGGCTGCCAGAAGGTAGAACACGCGGATCCCCCATGACTGTTTCCGCGCTGCCGCGGCAACGGCAGCGTGATGTCATTGTGCCCGCCGCAGGCCCCCAGGTCACGGGGTGAGTCGGGCAAGTCCGGCGGCGCGCGGACCGGGTGCGCCGCGTGTGGCGTCAGGCCTCGGGGATGCGGTGCTACGCCTGCGGCGAGGGCCCGAGTGTGACGGTCGCGGGCGTCCCCTGGGCGAGCATCTTCGTGTACGGGCAGAGGGCGTCCGCCCGCTCGAGCAGGGGGGCCGCGGATGCCGCGTCCGTGCCCGGCCAGGTGACCACCACGTCCGCCCGTACCAGGTAGCCGCCGTCCCTGGGATCGCGGCCGAAGGCGACGGTCGCGTGGACCGCGATCGTCGCGGGATTCCGCCCGGCCTGCCGGGCGACCAGGCTGAGGGCGCCGTGGAAGCAGGCGGCGAGCGCCGCGGCGAACAGCTGCTCCGGATTGGTGCCACCGCTGTCCCCGCCCAGCTCGGCGGGGAGCCGCAGCGTGAGGTCCAGCGCGCCGTCGGCGGACCGGGCCCGGCCCGAGGCCCGTCCGTGGCTGACCGCACCGCCGTCGACGGTCACCGTCGTCGTGTAGAGGGGGGAGAAGGCCGGGCCGTCGAAGTCCTCGGCGGTGGACAGACCGGGCCGATCGGTCGGCTCGCTCATCGTGGCGCCTCTCCATGGTGCGGGCTCCGGGCGGCCGTGGGGCTTGTGACCCGTGCGGGCGTCCACCTGCCGCTCGTGACGGTGGTGTGCATGCTCTGTCCTTCGTCGTCCCGGGGAGAGGCCCGGACCTGATCATCGACTTTGACCGGCCAGCCGATCCGCGTGTGACGCTCCGGGAATCGAGGATTTTCCGGTGAACTCTCGTGGCGATGCGGAGGCTTGGCCCGGGAGGGCTTCGCCGGGCGCCCGGACCCGGCATATCGGGCGTCACACACCCGTCGATCCACTGGTCTCCATGGGGAGTCCCCGCCACGGACGGCCGACGGGTCCCGCCGGCCACGGCCCGCGGGTGTGCCGGGGAGCCCGGCCGTCCGCACGAGGAGGTTTTCGTGAACTGGCGATATGAGGCGGCCTGCCGCGAGGAGGATCCGGAACTGTTCTTCCCGATCAGCGGCAGCGGACCGGGAAGGGCGCAGACCGGTGAGGCCAAGGCCGTGTGCCTGCGCTGCCCGGTCACCGCCCACTGCCTGGAGTGGGCGCTGGCGGCCGGCCGCCTGGACGGGATCTGGGGCGGGACCACGGAGGAGGAGCGGCGCAGGATGCGGCGGCGCGACTACGTCGAACGCTGGCGGAAGGGCCGGGCCACCGCCTGACCCGGATCAGAAGAGCTTCAGTCCGCCGTCGACCGTCACAACCTGGCCGGCCATGTGCGTCCGCACCGCCTCGGTGACCCGCGGGAGCGATGACGCAGTGCGTCGTCCTGCGCGCGCTCCCCGAAAGGATCGGCCCGCTGGGCGTCGCCGCCTCCTACCAGGCGTCGGCCGCCCACGCCACCGTCGGCGGCGATCTCTACGCGGCGGCACGGATCACCGGAGCGACGCGGATCCTGATCGGCGACGTGCGGGGCAAGGGCCCGCAGGGCATCCCCGAGGCCGAGGGGACCGCGGCCTGCGCCCCCTGAGACCGCCCCGCACACCGGTGCCGGTCCGCCCGCGCCCCGGCCGGCCGGCCCGCGGCAGCCCAGGCGCGTCGACTGCCGCGAAGGTACGTTGAACACGTAGAGGCATTCACCGGTCATCGGCATCGGGAGATGGGCAAAGCCATGAAAATCGCAGTCATCGGCGGAACAGGGCTCATCGGCTCACAGGTCGTGAAGAACCTCACCGCGGCGGGTCACGAGGCCGTGCCGCACTCCCTGTCCACCGGCGTGGACCTCCTGAGCGGCGAGGGCGTCGTGGAGGCCGTCGCGGGCGCCGACGTCGTCGTCAACCTCACGAACTCGCCGACCTTCGACGAGGCCTCGCCCGCCTTCTTCCAGACGTCCATGGACAACCTGGTCGCCGCGAGCGAGAAGGGCGGCGTCGGCCACATGGTCATCCTCTCGATCGTCGGCGTCGACCAGGTGCCGGAACTGGACTACTACCGGGCGAAGACGCTCCAGGAGGACATCCTCAAGGCCGGTTCGATCCCCTACTCCATCGTCCGCGCCACGCAGTTCATGGAGTTCATGGAAGCGACGATGTCCTGGACCACCGACGGTGACACCGTACGGCTGCCGCGGACCCCGCTCCAGCCGATCGCCGCCGCCGACGTCGCGCGGATGGTCGCCGAGGTCGCCTCGGGCCCCCCGCTCAACGGGACCGTGGACATCGCCGGGCCCGACGTCTTCCCCCTGGCGGAGATCGGCCGGATCACCATCGCGGCCAAGGGCGACGGACGTACGGTCGTCGTCGACGACACGGCGGGCATGTTCGCCGTCGCCCACGGCGACGTCCTCACCGGAGGCAGCGACGCCCGCATCGCCCCCACCCACTACAGGGACTGGCTGTCCTGACGACCGGGGCGTCCCGGACGCGGACGACGCCGACGAGGACGAAGCAGTGGATGAAGCCGAGGACCTGGACCTCCGCGAAGCACAGGAGGAGTTCCAGGCCGCCCGTGGCAGCCTGTTCGGCATCGCCTACCGGATGCTCGGCAGCGTGAGCGAGGCCGAGGACATCCTTCAGGACGCCTGGATCCGCTGGCAGACCTACGACCGCTCCAAGGTGGAGAACCCCCGGGCGTTCCTCGCGACGACGGTGACGAGGCTCGCGATCAACGTGCTCAAGTCGGCCAGGGCCCGCCGCGAGACCTACGTCGGGCCCTGGCTGCCCGAACCGGTGGACACCGAGAGCGACCCCGCCCTCGGCGCGGTGAACGGCGAGGCGCTGGAAGTCGCGGTGCTCATGCTCCTGGAGAAGCTCACGCCCGCCGAACGCGCCGCGTACGTGCTCCGTGAGGCGTTCGAGTACCCGTACGCGCAGATCGCGGAGATCATCGGCCAGTCCAACGCCAACGCGCGCCAACTGGTCAGCCGGGCGCGCAAGCACCTGGCGGCGGAGAAGAGGGCCAGTGTCGTGTCCACCGACCACCAGCGGTTCCTGACGGCGTTCGTCGCCGCCGCCAAGGCCGGTGAAGTGGGCGTGCTGGAGGACATGTTCACCGAGGACGTCGTCTCGTACTCCGACGGCGGAGGCGAGGTGCGGGCGTCGAAGTTCCCCGTCGTGGGCCGTCACCGGGTGGCCAAGTACCACCATGCCTTCGCCGACCGGTTCTGGGTGGACGCCACCGTGGAGCCCGTCCAGGTGAACGGCCGGCCCGCCATGAAGCTGTCCCGGGACGGCACGGTCTTCGCCCTCCTGACGCTGAGCGTCACGGCGGAGGGCATCGACCGCGTGATGTGGATGATGAGCCCGACGAAACTCGCCGTCCTGGACGAGTAGGCGCGCACGGACCCCGGCACCGCCCAGGGGGGCGCGGCGCCGGGGAGCGGCCCGGTCAGTCGACGAAGTACGAGTCGTGCTTGTCCAGGAACGCGGCGCGCTCCTCCGCCGTGGCGTTGCCCATCTGCGAGATCTGCTCGAAGTACTCCTCGCGCGGCGCTCCCGGCGTGAAGAGCAGCAGCATCTCGGCCGGGGCGTCGGAGTCGTTGCGGAAGGCGTGCAGTCCGCCCTGCGGGACGTGCAGGAAGTCGCCCTCCTCCGCGTCGACCCACTTCTCGCCGTTGTAGAGGCGGACGGTTCCGCGCAGGATGAAGAAGGACTCCGAGATGGTGCGGTGGAAGTGCGTGCTGGGACCGCCCGCGTTCGCCCTCATCATGACGCGGTAGAGCCCGTACTCGCCCCGCGTCATGTCCGTGGTGGCCAGGTAGTGGATGCCGTCCCCGGCCTGGCCGACGTTCGGAGGGGTGCTCGCCGGGCGGAAGTTCGCGTTGATCTCTCCGGTGTCCCCGAAGTACACCTGCTGTGGGTACGACATGCCTACCATCCCTTGCTCACGTCGCGTGCGCCGAGCGCACCGGGTGGGGCGAGTGCCGGCCGTCGCGACCGTCCGTGACCACGCCCCTCCGAGGTAAGACCGAGGCCCCCGGGCGGATGTGACAGCCCCGGAGGGTCAGGCGACCGCGACGACGCCCACCGCCGCCATGCCGTCGTCCGCGCGCAGGAGGATGTCGTAGAGGTAGGTGTCGCCCGCGCGGGGCGTCACGATTTGCCGGCCCCCCGGGGGCAGGGTGCGGGACACGGCCTCGTGCCTCTCACCGGGCTCCGACCCGCTGACGGCCACCAGCCTGACCGGCGTTCTGCCGATGTTCTCCAGCGTAACGGAACGGGTCCTCGGACACGTTTCGCCGAGCGCGTCTGTGCAGTGGAAGCGCACGTCGCCGAAATCGTCCAGCCCGCAGGAGACATCGGTGGCGAAGCTGAAGCGCACCGAGCAGACCGCGCCCACGCGCAGGTCCGTCGCGGGCGGCGGCGAGGCCCGCTCCTCCTTTCGGGGCGGGCCGTCCGCGCATGCCGCGGCGAACGGCACGAGCGTGACGGTGCTGACGAGTACGGCGGACAGGAGCGCGGTGCGCACGAGGGCTCCAGGGGGAAGACGGGAACAGCCGGGTGCCGCACCGGTCGGGGTGCGGGCGGGCCTGGGCGGTGCGGGCGCGAAGTCGCCGCGGACGTCGGTCGGCCCGTGCCGGCCTGAAGTCGAGTCCTCGGGAACGTAGCAGACAGTGTTGAACCGTAGGGCGGGCGGAGGGGGTGCACACGCTCTTCGACGTGGCTGTTTCCCGCGGAAAGCCCCATGTATGGGCGCTATGCGGTCACAACGTTCGCGACTGAGCGGGCATGCTCTGTCACACCGACAGGGGCTGCGCTGTCTTACTGGTGACGGAGAGAAACAGAGGGAACCATGCGCGAGATCCTGATCGTCGGCGGCGGCTACGCGGGCTTCTACACGGCCTGGGGCCTGGAGAAGACGCTGCGGCCCGGGGAAGCGCGGGTCACCGTCGTCGACCCGCGTCCCTACATGACCTACCAGCCGTTCCTGCCGGAAGTGACCGCGGGTTCGGTGGAGGCACGCCACGCCGCCGTGTCGCTGCGGCGCCACCTGCACAAGACCCGCCTGGTCGCGGGAAGTGTGACCGAGATCCGCCACGCCGACCGGACGGTGACCGTCCGGCCCCCGAACGGTGAGGAGTACGAACTCCGCTACGACACGCTGGTCGTCACCGCGGGTGCCGTGACCCGCACCTTCCCCATCCCGGGACTGGCCCAGAGCGCCATCGGCCTCAAGCACGTCGAGGAGGCGGTCGCCGTCCGCGACCGGCTGCTGACGGCGTTCGACCAGGCGGCCTCGCTGCCGCCGGGGCCCGAGCGGCGGAAGCTGCTCACCGTCACGTTCGTGGGCGGCGGCTTCTCCGGTGTCGAGGGCTTCGGCGAACTGCTCGCGCTCGCGACCGCGATGCTCAAGTCCTATCCCGAACTGAGCCCGGGCGAGCTGTCGTTCCACCTGATCGAGGCCCGGGGCCGCATCCTGCCGGAGGTGAGCGACAAGCCCGGCGCCTGGGTCGTGCGCCACCTGGAGCGGCGCGGCGCCCATGTGCACCTGAACACCCAGTTGGTCTCCGCCGAGGACGGACACGTCGTGCTGTCCGACGGGGAGGAGTTCGACTCGGAACTCATCGTCTGGACCGCGGGCAACGCCTCGAACCCGGTCGTGCACAACCACACCGACCTGCCGGTGGACGAGCGCGGACTGCTCGTCGTGCGCCCCGACCTCCGGGTGGGCACGGAAGGCGACCCCGTGCCGGACGTGTGGGCGGCCGGGGACGACGCGGCCGTGCCCGACCTGGCCTCGCCCGTGCCGGGCGCGCGCACGGTGCCGAACGCCCAGCACGCGGTCCGGCAGGGCAAGCGGCTGGCGAAGAACATCCTCGCGAGCCTGCGCGGCGGCAGGGTCCGGGACTACCGCCACAGCAGCCTCGGCGTGGTGGCCACGCTGGGCCTGGGCCGCGGGATCTTCCAGTACAAGGGCATCGTCGTCAAGGGCTTCCCGGCCTGGCTGATGCACCGCGGCTACCACGTGCTCGCCGTGCCCACCTGGGAGCGGAAGGTCCGGGTGCTCACCGTCTGGCTCACCGCGGCCCTGTTCGGCCGGGACCTCGTCTCCCTCGCCTCCGTGCAGCACCCGCGGGACGCGTTCGTCACCAGCGCCGCAGCCCGGCGCCCCGCGGAGCGGCGGGCGGGCGACCGCACGGCGGTGTGAGCGCCGCGAAGACGACGCCGGCCGGGCGGTGGGGCGCGCTCACGTCCTGAACGCCCTCCGTGCCGGGGACGACCGACGCGGACCTGATCCGCCGCTTCCAGGGGCCCGCCCGGCTCCCGGAGGCGGCGGATCAGCTCTGCGGGGCTCTCGCACCCTCCACCCGTCACACTCCGTGACACCACATTTCCGTGGGCGGAACTTCAGCCACGGATGAATAACGTGTCACTGCTTTTTGAAACACCATGGGATTGATTCTGCGCGGTTCTTGGCGAACTGTCGGGAGTAGCGTCCGATTCGCGGCATTTGTCCAGCGTATGATGTGTGCCGACGGTGGGTTGTGAGGCTCTGACACACACCGTTCACTCGCCCGAGATCCTTTGTTTCGGTGGCCGGTGACGATTTTCTCTCGCCATTTCTGTCACACGATCGGGCCTTTATCGGTCTATTCAGCGGAAGTGATGGGAGAAGTCAGTGACGCTAGGTGACCGCAGCCCGTGTAGTAGCCACCCAGGTGGAACATCGTGTGACACCCTTGTGTCGCGCGGCTGGGGGCTGCCCGTAAATGACCTCTGAACGGATGGGTGACGTGTGCGCCTGCCGCCCACCCGGTGACGGTGATGCCGTGCGCGTGGACGAAGCCCGGGGGAAGGCGGATGCCGAGCCGTCCCCCTCCGCACAGGGTCTCGACGAGGCCGCCGGCGTCTTCATGGAACTGCAGCCGCGTCTGTTCGGCATCGCGTACCGCGTGCTCGGAAGCGCTGTCGAGGCCGAGGACGTCGTGCAGGAGGTCTGGCTGCGCTGGCAGAAGACCGACCGCTCCGCGGTGCTCAGCCCACCCGCGTTCCTCTCCACCACCACGACCCGCCTGGCCATCAACGTCGCCCAGTCCGCCCGGGTGCGCCGCGAGACCTACATCGGGCCCTGGCTGCCCGAACCCGTCGACACGAGTGCGGATCCCGAAGTGGGTGCCCAGCGGGCCGAGGCCGTGGAACTCGCCCTGCTCCTGGTGTTGGAGCGACTGGCCCCGACGGAGCGCGCGGCCTATGTCCTGCGCGAGGCGTTCGACTACTCCTATCCGGAGATCGCCGGGATACTGCAGGTCAGCCTCGTCAACGCACGCAAGATAGTCAGCCGGGCCCGCAAGCACGTGATGGCCGGGCGTCGCGAGACGGTGGACTCCGCGGAGCACCGGCGTCTGCGTGAGGCCTTCGTCTCCGCGGCGCGGACGGGGGAGCTGGCCCCGCTGGAGGCGCTGCTCGCCCCCGAGGTCGCGGACCGGGTGCGGGAACGCGGCGGTCCGCGGGGCGCGGAAGCGGCCCGCGCGGCGCCAAGCGCCGTCAGGAGCCGATGACGGGGCGGACGGAGCGGGCCGGATGGTTCCAGGGCCGGAGCTTGTCGGGGTTGAGGACGATCCAGGCCTGCGAGACACGGTCGTCGGCGATGTCCAGGCTGACGACCGCCACCACCTGGCCCTCGTAGCGGGCCACCAGACCGGTGCGGCCGTTGACGGCGTGGGCGGTCAGGGTCACCCGCTGACGGTGGGCGAGCAGGGTCAGCAGACTGCGCGCGACCGGTTCGGCACCGTGCACCGGCCGGACCAGTGCCCTCAGCTTCCCGCCCCCGTCGAAGAACGCCGTGGCGTCCGGGCGCATCAACGCCGACAACCGCACCGCGTCGTCACTCAGGCACGCCGCCCGCACCGCGCGCGCCACGGCATCGTGCACCTGCGGCGTCACGGTGTGCGACCTGCGGGCGCGGATCGCACGCCGCGCGCGATCGGCGAGCTCGGCGCACTCCGGCTCCGGCCGACCCACGACGTCCGCCACCGTGCCCAGCGCCATCCCGAAGCAGCCGTTGAGCACGAACGCCGCCCGCTCCGCGGGCGCCAGCGCGTCCAGCGCGGTCAGCAGGGCCTCACCGATCTCGTGCTGCAGCTCGACCCCCACCTGCGGACGCGCCGTGACGGCCGTGGCCGGTCCCGCGTACCCGGCAGACGTGGCCAGGCGGGCCAGACAGATCCCGCCCACCGTCTTCACCAGCCACGCCCCGGGCGACTCGATCCCCCTGCGCGCCGCCTCCGGCAACCCGAACCACTGCCGGTAGGCCCCGTCGACGACCGACTCGGCCTGCGCCGACCCGCCCACCATCCACAGGGCCACGTCCAGCAGGTGCCGGCGCTCGTCCAGCAACTCCGCGATCGGCACCGCGTCATCGGAGAAATCCATGGCGTTGACCTCCCTCGTCCGCGATACCGACAGGGAACCGTTTTCCTGTCCTGCTGGTGAGACCGACCGGGCGGGGACCTTGTGACATTGCGCTCCTCCGCCACCGCGGCGATGCCGCGCGGACGGTGCACGTCACACTTTCGTCTCGGGATCGGTCATATACGAGGAAGGTGCACGAGAGTGCCGACCTGCGACCCGCCATGGGTGGAACATGAATGGTGACAGGAACATGGGAAGCGTCAGCCGGTCCGCGAAATCGCAGCAGGCGGGCGGAGGCGCGAAGGTCGCCGAATGGTTCGGCGGGCGACTGGGCGTCGACACCCGTTCCGGATCATCCGTCAGACGGAAAGCGTTCCCCAGCCACTGGTCCTTCATGCTGGGGGAGATATCCCTCTACAGTTTCTTCATTCTCGTCCTCACGGGAATCTACCTTTCGCTCTACTTCCACCCGTCCATGACGCCGGTGGAGTACCAGGGCAGTTACGCGCCGCTGCGGGGCCTGACGGTCTCCGAGGCCTTCGACTCGACCATGCGCATCTCCTTCGAGGTGCGCGGCGGCCTGCTGATCCGCCAGGCCCACCACTGGGCGGCGCTGGTCTTCGTCGCCAGCATGTTCGTCCACATGCTGCGCGTCTTCTTCACCGGAGCCTTCCGCAAGCCGCGCGAACTCAACTGGGTGCTGGGCTTCTCGCTGCTGGTCCTGGGCATGTTCGAGGGTCTGACGGGCTACGACCTCCCGGACGACCTGCTGTCCGGGACCGGGCTGATGGTCGTGAACGGGACCATCCTCTCCATCCCGCTCGTCGGGACCTATCTGTCGATGTTCCTCTTCGGCGGCGAGTACCCGGGCAAGGACCTGATCGCGCACTTCAACACCCTGCACGTCGTGGTGATCCCGGCCCTCATGGCCGGCATCCTCGTCGCGCACCTGGTCCTGGCACGCCGTCACAGGCACACCCAGTACCCGGGACCGGGGCGTACCGAGAGGAACACCGTCGGTCTGCCCTTCCGCGTGTACGCCGTGAAGTCGGGGGCGTACTTCCTGCTGGTCACCGGGGTCGTCTTCATCATCGCCTCGCTCGTGCAGATCAACCCCATCTGGCTGTACGGCCCCTACCGGCCCGACCAGGTCACCGCGGGATCACAACCCGACTGGTACATGGGCGTCCTCGACGGGCTGCTGCGCGTGATGCCGGGCTGGGAGGTCGCCTTCTGGGGCCACACCCTGGCCCTGGACAACCTCGTGCCGCTGCTGGCGGGCGCGGGGCTCTTCCTCGCCCTGGGCGCCTACCCGTTCGTCGAGGCCTGGGTGACCAATGACGGCAAGCGCGACCACCACCTCCTCGACAGGCCGCGCAACCGGCCGGTGCGCACGGCCCTGGGCGCGGCGTGGGTCAGCGTGTACGCGGTGGCGCTGCTGGGAGCCGCCAACGACCTGATCGCGGTCCGTCTGCACATGTCGGTCAACGCCGTGACCTGGGCCGTCCGGATCGGCCTGTTCGTCGTGCCGTTCGTCGTCTTCACCGTGACGAAGCGATGGGCCCTCGCCCTCCAGCGCGGCGACCGCGAGGAGGTGCTGCACGGCCGCGAGACCGGGATCATCAAGCGGATGCCGGACGGCGAGTACGTCGAGGTCCACCGTCCGCTCGCCCGGGAGAAGCTCCATCTCCTCACCCAGCACGAGCAGTACGCGCCCATCCGCATCTCCGCGGACGGCAGCGCCGCCCGTGCCGAGCGGCTGCGCGCGCTGCTCAGCCGCGGCCTGTACGGAAAGGGGACGCAGATTGCCAAACCCACCGTGCGGGAATACGAGGAGATCGCCCATGGCGAGGGTGACGGCACCGTTATCCACTGAGCTGTCACAGATTCCCCCGTGCCCTTGTCGAAAAGGGTGAGGGAAAACGCACGCAGTTCCGAAACTTGGGAGTCCCACAGATGAGCAAGCCCGTTCTCGAGCCCGCGGCCCAGGAAATAGCGGACGCCACGGCAAAGCCGCCGTTCCTCCACGAACTCGGTGCGGAGGGCGCCCGCAAGGTCCTCGACGACATCCAGGCGGCGCCGGTCGAGAAGTACGAGGTCCGGGAGAAGTGGCTCACCGTGCCCGCGGAGGCCGGAGACGTACGGGTGCGCATCGTCAGGCCGGTGGGCGCGGACGAGCTCCTTCCCGTCGTGCTGTACGTGCACGGCGGAGGCTGGGTGCTCGGCAACGCGGGTACGCACGACCGCCTCGTGCGGGAACTGGCCGTGCTGGCGCACGCCGCGGTGGTGTTCGTGGAGTACGACCGCTCGCCCGAGGCCCGCTACCCGGTCGCGATCGAGCAGGCCTACGCCACGGCCCGCTGGATCACCGCGCAGGGCGCGGCCGAGGGTCTGGACGCCTCCCGCATGGCCGTCGCCGGAGACTCCGTGGGCGGCAACATGACCGCGGCCCTGACGATCATGGCCAAGCGGCGCGGCGACGTGACCTTCGTCCACCAGTCGCTCTACTACCCCGTGACCGACGCGGCCCAGGACACCGGCAGCTACCGGGAGTTCGCGGACGGCCCGCACCTGACCGCCAAGGCCATGGCCTGGTTCTGGGACTGCTACACCACCGACCCGGCGGAGCGGGCGGAGATCACCGCCTCGCCGCTGCGCGCGAGCCTGCGGGACCTCGAGGGGCTGCCGCCGGCGCTGGTCATCACCGACGAGAACGACGTGCTGCGCGACGAGGGCGAGGCCTACGCCCGCAAGCTGACCCAGGCCGGCGTCCCCACCGTCAGCGTCCGCTACAACGGCACGCTGCACGACTTCATGATGCTCAACCCCGTCCGTTCCACGCGGGCCACCCGCGCCGCGATGGAGCAGGCGACCCGCGCGCTGCACACCGCGCTGCACGGCAACTGACCTCCCCGCTAACGGAGGGCGGCCGCGTGACGCGCCTCCCGCAGCGGTGATCCCGGGTGGCCCGGACCCGTACGCCGCCGTCCCGCGGCCGGCGGGCCACCCCTTCCAGACGTACGGCAGCGACTGCCGTGCCCACCCACCGCCGGCCTCCGTCCCGGGGCCGGGTGGGGACACAACCAACACCTGCCTCGAAAGGGCCAACCCGTGAACCGTCATGCCCGCTACCGGACCCTCCGCACCCCGCTCACCGTCATGGCGACGGTGACCGTCGCCGCCGGTCTGCTCGCCGCCACCATCGGTCCCGCCGGCGCCACCAAGGGCGGCGGCCAGGCCCCCGCGCAGCACCGCAAGCCGACCGTGGTCCTCGTCCACGGCGCGTTCGCCGACTCCTCCAGCTGGAACGACGTCGTCAAGAAGCTGAAGCACGACGGCTACCCCGTGGTGGCCGCGTCCAACCCGCTGCGCGGGCTCAGCAGCGACGCCGCCTACGTCAGGGAACTGGTGGACAGCATCAAGGGGCCCGTGGTCCTTGCCGGCCACTCCTACGGCGGCGCCGTGATCTCCAACGCCGCCTACGGCTCCGACAAGGTCAAGGCCCTGGTCTACCTGGCCGCCTTCATGCCCGACAAGGGCGAGAACGCCTTCGACCTGTCGCTGAAGTTCGAGGGCAGCACGCTCGGCGACGCGCTGAAGCAGGTGCCGGTCACGCTGCCCGACGGCTCCAAGGGCGTCGACCTCTACATCGACCAGCCCAAGTTCCACGACCAGTTCGCCGCGGACGTCCCTGCGCACACCGCGGAGATCATGGGGGCCACCCAGCGCCCCGTGTCCGGCGGCGCGCTCTACGAGCCCTCCGGCGAGCCCGCGTGGAAGACCATCCCGTCCTGGGTCCTGGTGGCCTCCGAGGACCGCAACATCCCCCGCGAGCTCCAGGTCTTCATGGCCGAGCGCGCCAAGTCCCACGTGGAGGAGGTCCGTTCCTCCCACGCGGTGAGCGTCTCCCACGCGAAGGAGAGCGCCCGCATCATCGAGGAAGCGGCGCGTTCCGTCCGCTGACCGGCGCCGCGGAGAACCGGCGGGCGGGGCGGCGCGTCACGCGCCGCCCCGCCCCTCCCTCGCCGCGACGTCCGGCCGCGGGCCGCGCACGACGCGGACGCCGGCCGCCCGCTCCGCGCGGTCGGCCAGTGCCGTGAGGCCTACGGACGGCTCGGTCGCCAGCGCGTCACCCACGAGCGCTCCCACGTCGACCGCCGCGGTCCGCCGGGCCGGCGGCCGCGTGAACCCGGTCACCACCCAGCGGCCGCCCACGGGCGAGGCCGAGTCGTCGAGCCACGCCCAGCGCGCACCGTGCACACTGATCAGGAACTCCCCGAGGCAGGCCGTCAGCAACGTGTGCAGCCGCGTCCACTCCTCGCCGTCCAGGAGGGCGGGGATCTCGCGTGCAAGGCTGTCGTCGAGGACGCGGACCGCGGCTCCGGGATCGGTCCGCAGGAGACCGGGAGCGTGCCCCAGACCGGCCAGGAGGTCCCTGGTGCGGCCGCGGCACGCGGCGGCCCACTCGGCGACGTCCAGGGCGGCGGTATCTGTACGCATACCCGCAGGGATATCAGAGCGGATCCGCCCGGCCGCACGGCACCCCCCCCCGGCACCGGCCGCCCGGCCGCCGAAATCGCGTTGTCGGCCCCCGCGCCGCCGCGAGAGCATCCGTGCATGGCCGAACCCGCCGCAATCCTCCGCTCCGACCAGGCCGTACTGCGCCGCTGGCGCACCGGCGACCTCGACGCCCTGGACCGCGCGATCACCGAGTCCCTGGAACACCTGATGCCCTGGATGCCGTGGGCCGCCGATCACGGCAGGCACCGCACCGCCGGCTTCCTCGCCGGCAGCCACGAGGAGTGGGCGACCGGTGAGGCGTTCGCCTACGCGATCACTACGGACGGCACCGTGATCGGCGGCTGCGGCCTCCACCGCCGTATCGGCGCCGGAGGCCTGGAGATCGGCTACTGGCTCCACCCCCGGTGGACCGGACGCGGCCTGGCCGCGGGGGCCGTGGCCGCCCTCGTCGACGAGGGCTTCACCCTGCCCGGCATCGAGCGCCTGGAGATCCACCACGACGCCGCCAACGCCGCCAGCGCCGCCGTGGCACGGCGCCTCGGCTTCGCCGAGGTCGCTCGCGTCCCCGAACCGGAGGGGCCCTCCACTCCGGGCGAGGTGGGGATCGAGGTCGTCCGGCGGCTGACCGCCGACCAGTGGCGACCGCGGGATCGGTCAGGAATGGAGAAGCCGCCGCCGGCGGCCCGCGGCTAGCGTGACGGCCATGGACATCACCATTCACTGGACCTTCCTCCCGCACACCGACCCCGAGGCCTCGCTCGCCTTCTACCGCGACACCCTCGGCTTCAAGGTCCGCAACGACGTCGGCTACGGCGACATGCGCTGGATCACCGTCGGCCCCGCCGACCAGCCCGGCACCTCGATCGTCCTGGAGCCGCCCGCCGGCGACCCGGCCATCACCGAGGACGAGCGCCGCGCCGTCACCGCGATGATGGCGAAGGGCACCTACGCCCGTGTCGTCCTCGCCACGCCCGACCTCGACGGCGTCTTCGAGCGGCTGGTCGCGGGCGGCGCCGAGGTCGTCCAGGAGCCGACCGAGCAGCCGTACGGGATCCGCGACTGCGCCTTCCGCGACCCGGCGGGCAACACGATCCGGTTCAACGAGGTCCGCTGACGCCGCCCCGCCGATCCCCGCTCCCCGCACGGACGGCCGCCGGGGCCGGGAACCCGTCCGCGGCCCGGCCCGTTCGAGGGGGACCGGTCCGAACCGGGAGCGGGGCGGCCGGTCGGACGGCTAGCGTGGCCGCGACCGCGCCGACGAGGGGACGCCGGACATACGTGTCCGAAGCCGGTCGGATCGAGTCAGGCGACGCCGGCGGAGACCGCGTGGGCGGCCCCGTACGCACCAGACAGATGGAGAGACGATAAGCATGGCCAAGAAGGCGGACGCGCAGTCGCCTGCGCCGCACGTTGCCGACAGCCACGATCTGATCCGCGTGCACGGCGCGCGCGAGAACAACCTGAAGGACGTCAGCATCGAGATCCCGAAGCGCCGGCTGACGGTGTTCACCGGTGTCTCCGGCTCGGGCAAGAGCTCCCTCGTCTTCAACACCATCGCCGCGGAGTCGCAGCGGCTGATCAACGAGACCTACAGCGCCTTCGTGCAGGGCTTCATGCCGACGCTGGCCCGTCCCGAGGTGGACGTCCTCGACGGGCTGACCACCGCGATCACCGTCGACCAGCAGCGGCTGGGGGCCGACCCCCGCTCCACCGTCGGCACCGTCACCGACGCCAACGCCATGCTGCGCATCCTCTTCAGCCGGCTCGGCGCCCCGCACATCGGCCCGCCCAGCGCGTACGCCTTCAACGTCCCCTCCGTCCGCGCCAGCGGGGCGATCACCGTGGAGCGCGGCGCGAGCAAGGCCGAGAAGGTCTCCTTCACCCGCACCGGCGGCATGTGCCCGCGCTGCGAGGGCCGGGGCACGGTCTCCGACATCGACCTCAGCCGGCTCTTCGACGACTCCAAGTCGATCAACGAGGGCGCCATCACGGTCCCCGGTTACAAGGGCGGCGGCTGGAACTCCCGGCTCTACGCCGAGTCCGGCTTCTTCGACCCCGACAAGCCGATCAGCACGTTCACCCAGCAGGAACTGCACGACTTCCTGCACCGCGAGCCGACCCGGATGAAGATCGCCGGCATCAACATGACCTACGAGGGGCTCATCCCGCGGGTCCAGAAGTCGATGCTCTCCAAGGACAAGGAGGCGATGCAGCCGCACATCCGCGAGTTCGTGGACCGCGCCGTCGCCTTCACCACCTGCCCCGAGTGCGACGGGACCCGGCTCAGCGAGGGCGCCCGCGCGTCGAAGATCGCCGGGACGAGCATCGCCGACGCGTGCGCGATGCAGATCAGCGACCTGGCGGAGTGGGTGCGCGGCCTCGACGAGCCCTCGGTGGCGCCGCTGCTCACCAAGCTGCAGCACACCCTCGAGTCGTTCGTGGAGATCGGCCTCGGCTACCTCTCGCTCGAGCGGCCGTCGGGCACCCTCTCGGGCGGCGAGGCGCAGCGCGTCAAGATGATCCGCCACCTCGGCTCCTCGCTCACCGACACCACGTACGTCTTCGACGAGCCCACCACCGGTCTGCACCCGCACGACATCCAGCGGATGAACGGCCTGCTGCTGAGGCTGCGCGACAAGGGCAACACGGTGCTCGTCGTGGAGCACAAGCCGGAGACCATCGCGATCGCCGACCATGTCGTCGATCTCGGCCCCGGCGCCGGTACGGCCGGCGGCACCGTCTGCTTCGAGGGCGACATCGAGGGGCTGCGCGCCAGCGGCACCATCACCGGCCGGCACTTCGACGACCGCGCCTCCCTGAAGGAGACGGTGCGCAAGCCCACCGGCAACCTGGAGGTACGCGGCGCCACGGCGCACAACCTGCGGGACGTCGACGTCGACGTCCCGCTCGGGGTGCTCACCGTCATCACCGGAGTCGCCGGCTCCGGCAAGAGCTCCCTCGTGCACGGGTCCATCCCCGCCGGTGCCGGCGTCGTGTCCGTCGACCAGAGCCCCATCCGGGGCTCCCGCCGCAGCAACCCGGCGACGTACACCGGGCTGCTCGACCCGATCCGCAAGGCGTTCGCCAAGGCCAACGACGTCAAGCCCGCGCTGTTCAGCGCCAACTCCGAAGGCGCCTGCCCCACCTGCAACGGCGCCGGCGTCGTCTACACGGACCTGGCGATGATGGCCGGCGTCGCCAGCACCTGCGAGGAGTGCGAGGGCAAGCGGTTCCAGGCCTCCGTGCTGGAGTACCACCTCGGCGGGCGCGACATCAGCGAGGTGCTCGCCATGTCGGTCACCGACGCCGAGGAGTTCTTCGGCGCCGGCGACGCGCACACCCCTGCCGCGCACCGCGTCCTCGGCCGGCTCGCCGACGTCGGACTCGGCTACCTCAGCCTCGGCCAGCCCCTCACCACGCTCTCCGGCGGTGAGCGGCAGCGGCTGAAGCTGGCCACGCACATGGCGGACAAGGGCGGTGTCTACGTCCTCGACGAACCCACCGCCGGCCTGCACCTCGCCGACGTCGAGCAACTGCTCGGCCTGCTGGACCGCCTCGTCGACTCCGGCAAGTCCGTCATCGTCGTCGAGCACCACCAGGCGGTCATGGCGCACGCCGACTGGATCATCGACCTCGGCCCCGGCGCCGGCCACGACGGCGGGCAGATCGTTTTCGAGGGCACCCCGGCGGACCTCGTCGCCGACCGCTCCACCCTCACCGGCCGGCACCTGGCCGCCTACGTCGGCGCCTGAGGCGCGGCTTCCGTACGACGACGCGGGGGCCGGGGCGATCCGCCCCGGCCCCCGCGGCCCTCAGTAGCGGGCGGCCCGGCCACCAGCGACGCGCCGACAGCCGCATGTCGCTCGTGGCCCGGGCGATCGAGTGGATCAAGGCCCACTACGACGAGGTCATCCGGATCGACGAGGTCGCCCGCGAGGTGGGCATGAGCGTCTCCTCGCTGAACCGGCACTTCCGTGCCGTGACCGCGATGAGCCCGCTGCAGTTCCAGAAGCAGATCCGGTTGCAGAAGGCCCGTCTGCAACTGATCGCGGCACCGGACGACATCGCCGCGGTCGGTCACGTCGTCGGGTACGACAGCGCCTCGCAGTTCAGCCGCGAGTACCGCCGCATGTTCGGAGCCCCGCCGGGCCGGGACGCGGCCCGCCTGCAGACCGCGGCGGTCGTCCAGGAGCAACCGCCCCGCGGACCGCCTCACGAGGAGGCCGTCGGTCCGCGGGGTCCGGGAGTTCGGCTCCCCGCCCTGGCAGGATGGCGGCATGGAACGTGTGCTTGGAATCGGCGGGCACTTCGTGCGCGCCGCCGACCCGGCGGCCCTCAGCGCCTGGTATCGCGACTGCCTGGGGCTGGACGCCGATCAGAACGGCCTGTGGACCCAGGAACCCGGCCCCACGGTCTTCGCGGCCTTCGAGTCCGGGACCGACTACTTCGGGTCCCGCACCCAGCAGACGATGCTCAACTTCCGGGTCCGCGACCTGGACGCGATGCTCGCGCAACTGCGCGCCCGGGGAGCGGACGTGGCCGCGCAGACCCAGGACATGGACGGTGTCGGCCGCTTCGGCTGGGTCACCGACCCCGAGGGCAACCGCATCGAGCTGTGGCAGCCCGCCTGACATCACCTTCCCCCTGGCACCGACCCCCGGAACCCGGGTCCACGGCGCCGGGCTCAGTGGTCGCCCGGGTCCTGTTCCGGGAGGAGGCCGGAGGCGCGGAGGCCGCTCAGGGCCTCGGCGACGGCGGTCATGCGGTCGGCGACGTCGGCGAGTTCGCGGCGCAGCTCGATGACGCGCAGTTCCAGGGCGACGGCCTGGGCGCTGAGGGTCAGCGCACTGGCCGAGACGTCGGGACGGTGGTCGGGTGAGCCGGTCATCACAGGGCCTCCGGGCCGAGTCGCAGCGCGGAGACGCTGAGTTCGAGCCGAACCTTGTCGCTGAGCAGGACGCCCCCGGTCTGCAGGGGGACGTTCCAGTCGAGCCCCCACTCGGAACGCCGGAGGGTGGCCGAGCCCTCGAAGCCGACCCGCCACTGTCCACCGGGGTCCCGGGCGGTGCCGCCGTAGGCCAGGTCGAGGTGCACGGGCCGCTCGATGCCCTTGATCGTCAGGTTCCCCGCCATGCGGAAACCGTTCCCGCCCGGGGAAGCGACCGCGGTCGAGCGGAAGACCATGAGGGGGAAGGCCGCGGAGTCCAGGAAGTCGGGGCCGGTGATGTGGGAGTCGCGCGCCGGGAGGCCCGTGGTCAGGCTGCCGGTCTGCACGCTCACATGGGCCTCGGAGCGGGCCGGCCGGAGCCCGTCGAGCCGCAGGAAGCCCTCGAAGGCCGTGAATCCGCCCCGCACCCGGGTGACCATGGCGTGCCGGACGGAGAAGCCGACCGCGCTGTGGAGCGGGTCGATGACGTACGCGCCGGTCAGTTCCTCCTGCGGACGCGTGCCGGGGACGGTGGTTTCCGCGCAGTTCCTGGGCATGGCGGGTCGGCACCTCTTCGTACGGGTGGGTCTCGGGAGGCTGCGGTGGCCCCCGCCGGGGGCGGGGGCCACCCGCGGGGGTTACCGCTGCTGCTGGGCGAACCAGTCGGCGAAGCGGGTCGCTGCCAGCTGCGCGCCGGGGCCGGGGACGAGGGAGTCTTCCTGCAGCTCGGAACCGTAGTAGCGGGCGTGCGGGTCCGCGACGACCTTGCGGGGGTCGTTCTGGGCGGTCAGCACGTCACGGATCAGTTCGTCGAACCGGAACACGTCCGGGCCGGCGATCTCCACCACCCCGTTGAGGGGCGTGCCGGCCGCGGTGCGGGCGACTGCCGTGGCCACGTCGTCGGAGTAGATGGGCTGGAACTTGACGGGCGGGATGCGCACCGTGTCGCCCTCGGTCCCCGCGTCCGCGATGCCGTTCGCGAACTCGAAGAACTGCGTGGCGTGGACGAGGGAGTAGGGCATGCCCGACGCCTTGATCAGCTCCTCCTGGGCCAGCTTGGCGCGGAAGTAGCCGTTCTCCGGGAGCCGGTCGGTGCCGACGATGGAGAGCGCGACGTGGTGCGTGACACCGGCCTCGGCGTTCGCCTTCAGCAGGTTGGAAGTGCAGGTGCGGAAGAAGTTCATCACGGCCTCGTCCTCCCAGGAGGGCGAGTTGGAGACGTCCACGACGACCTGGGCGCCCTGCAGGACCTCGGCGAGGCCCTCGCCGGTCAGGGTGTTGACGCCGGTGTTGGGGGAGGCCGCGACGGCCTCGTGCCCGTGGTCGTTGAGCTTGCTGACGACCTTCGAGCCGATCAGCCCGGTTCCGCCGATGACTACGACCTTCATGTTGGGGTCCTCTCGGGTGTTCTCGTGCGCGGGGCGCATGGTGCGGTGACTCGCCCACCGGCACCGGCCGGTACGTGATCGCCGGTACGTGTTCGCCGGTAATGACCGGGTGGCGGGGCGGTTTGTGACAGGGGCCCGGCGTGGCGGGCCCGGTACCTCACACGGAGTGGCCTGGCGGCGCCGCTACTCGACGAGCTTGCCCTCGGTGGAGACGTCCTGCATCAGGGCGGCGATCTCCTCGGGGACGGCCGGGATGCTCTCGCGGGTGACGCCGGTCTTCGGGGACCAGACGAGGTTGACCCGCAGCGCGGGGTCCGTCTCCGGGTAGTCGCTGCGGTTGTGGCAGCCACGGGTCTCGCGCCGCTCCAGCGCCGACTCCAGCGTGGCGCGCGCCGCCAGGGCCGCGGACTTGAGGTCGAAGGCGTGTGCGAGGTCCTGGTAGCCGGCGATGTCGGGGTGGATCCCGACCGACTCCATCCGCTTCTCGATGGCGTCGAGTTCCGCCAGGCCCGCGCGCAGGCCCTCCTCGTCGCGTACGACGCCCGCGTGCTCGGTCATCGTGTTGCGGATCGCGCGCTGCAGGGCGCGGACGTTCTCCGGCCCGTCCGCCGCCAGCAGGTCGTCGACCTCGGCGCGGGCCTGAGCGATCGCCGCCGCCGAGCGAGGAAGCGAGGTCAGCCCCAGCGAGTAGGCGGCGGCCGCCTGGCCCGTGATGCGGCCGAAGACGAGCAGCTCGATCAGGCTGTTGCCGCCCAGGCGGTTGGCGCCGTGCAGACCGCTGGACGCCTCGCCGATGGCGTACAGGCCGCGGACGTCGGTGCTGTGGTCCTCGGGCCGCACCCAGACGCCGCCCATCGAGTAGTGCGCGGTGGGCGCGATCTCGATCGGGTCGCGGGTGATGTCCAGCATCTGCAGGTCCAGCAGCGTCTGGTAGACCCGGGGGAGCCGGTTCATGATGGTCTGCCGCGGCAGGTGGGAGACGTCCAGCCACACGGCGCCCTTGGGGGTGCCGCGTCCCTCCTTGATCTCCGTGTACGAGGCGAGCGCCACGCGGTCACGCGTGGACAGCTCCATCCGCTCGGGGTCGTAGCGGCTCATGAACCGCTCGCCGAGCGCGTTGCGCAGGATGCCGCCCTCACCGCGGGCCGCCTCGCTGACGAGCGTGCCGGCCGCGTTCTCCGGCTCGATGATGCCGGACGGGTGGAACTGGACGAGCTCGGCGTCGCGCAGCCGGGCGCCGGCCTCCACGGCCAGGCGGAAGGAGTCACCGGTGTTCTCGTCGCGCCGGGAGGAGGTGCGCCGCCAGATCCGGGTGTGGCCGCCGGCCGCGAGGATCACGGCGTCGGCGTGGATGAGGTAGCGCGTGCCGTCCGTGAGGTCGAAGCCGTACGCCCCGAACACGGCGCCGTCGTGCTCCAGGATGCGGGTGATGTAGACGCCCTCGAGCACCGGGATGCCGAGCTGCTCCGTCCGGCGGACGAGGGTGCGCTGGATCTCCAGGCCGGTGTAGTCGCCCGCGAAGGCGGTGCGGCGGTACCGGTGCGCGCCGAAGAAGCGCTGCGAGATCCGGCCGTCCTCCTCCCGGGCGAAGGCCATGCCGTACCGCTCCAGGTCGTCGATGCCGCGGGCCGCGCCCTGGGTGACGATCTCCACGGTGCGGGGGTCGGCCAGCAGGTAGCTCTCCTTGAGCGTGTCCGCGGCGTGCTGCTGCCAGCTGTCCTCGGGGTCCATGGTGGCCAGCGCGGCGTTGATGCCCCCGGCCGCGAGCGCGGTGTGGGCGTCGTCCTTGGGCCGCTTGCCGACCGCGAGGACGTCGACACCGGCCTCCGCCAGTTCGATCGCCGCTCGCAGTCCTGCTCCTCCGGTGCCGATCACCAGCACCATGGTGGAAATGTGTCGTTCAGTGAGGGCCACGGTCCGCTCCGATCGCCTTGGTTGTCACTCGGTACGACCGGGCGGGCGGGCCATCTGTGACACCGGCTTCCCGCGCGGGGAAGGGCGTGGGGCGCCCGGGTCGTCCGGCCGTCCCACGCCCACGGGCGGCCGGGCCGTCAGGCGGTGACGCGGTCCAGCGGCACCTGCGGGTCGGCGAGCCGGGCGTCGTCGACCGCGGCGCGCGAGGTGATCAGGTCGCGGACCGGCTCGATGACGTCCCACACGTTGACGTTCATGCCGGCCTGGATGCGGTCGCCCGCCATCCAGAAGGCGACGAACTCCCGTGCGGCCTTGTCGCCGCGGAAGACGACGCGGTCGTAGCCGCCGGGCTCCACGTAGCCGGTGTACTCCATGCCGAGGTCGTACTGGTCGGTGTAGAAGTACGGCAGCCGGTCGTGGACGGCGTCGCCGCCGAGCATCCCCTGCGCGGCCGTGGCGGGCTGGTTCAGCGCGTTGGCCCAGTGCTCGACACGGATGTGGCGGTCGAGGAACGGGTGGTAGGCGTTGGCGACGTCGCCCGCGGCGAAGACGTCCGGCGCGGAGGTGCGCAGGTGGGCGTCGGTGACGATGCCGTTGCGCACCTCCAGCCCGGCCGCCTCGGCGAGCTGCACGTTGGGGGTGATGCCGACGCCGACGACCACGGCGTCCGCGGGGAGGCGCGTGCCGTCGGCGAGCTGCACCCCGTCGGCGCGTCCGCCGCTGCCGGTGATGCGCTCCACCTGCGCGCCGTGCCGCAGGACCACGCCGTGGTCGGTGTGCAGGGCCGCGAAGACCTCGGCCGCCTCGCGCCCGAGCACCCTGAGCAGCGGCAGCTCCTCGGCCTCCAGCACCGTGACGTCCGCCCCGGCCTGCTTGGCGGCCGCGGCGGTCTCCAGACCGATCCACCCGCCGCCGATGACGACGATCCGCGCGCCCGCGGTGAAGGCGGCCTTGAGCCGCTCGCTGTCACCCACACGGCGCAGGTAGAGCACGTTGTCCAGGTCGGCCCCGGGGACGGGCAGACGGCGCGGCGTCGAACCGGTGGCCAGGAGCAGCTTCGTGTACGGCATGCGCTGCCCGCCGTCGAGCTCCACCTCCTTGGCCCCCGCGTCGAGCCCGGTGACGGGCGTCCCGAGGCGCAGGTCGACGTCGTGCTTGTCGTACCAGTCGTCGGGGTGGACGAAGATCGAGTCGCGGGTCTCCTTGCCGAGCAGATAGCCCTTCGAGAGGGGCGGCCGGACGTAGGGCCGGTCCGGTTCGTCGCCGATGAGAACGAGCCGGCCGTCGTAGCCGTTCTCCCGCAGCGCCTCCGCCGCCTTGCCCGCGGCCAGACCGCCTCCGACGATCACGAAAGTGTTCTCAGGGGACACGATGCACCTCATTTCGGATGTCGCATGCTGCGAACCATGTACGGAGAGTCAACCACCAGACCGCTCGGCACTCCGCTGTGTGACACCGCCGTCGTGTCGCCGGGGCGTCCGGCGGGTGCGTCTGTCACAACGCCAGGCGTGTTCCGGTCATAGGGCTGCTGATCGAAGGACGCCCGGGGCGGACGGCCCACCGGTGCTCGTCCCCGCCGCGACCTTGGAGCTAAGGGTGACCTACGTCGTCGCGCAACCCTGCATCGACGTCAAGGACCGGGCCTGCGTCGCCGAATGCCCGGTGGACTGCATCTACGAGGGCGGCCGGACGCTCTACATCAACCCCGCCGAATGCGTGGACTGCCGGGCCTGCGAGCCCGTGTGCCCGGTCGAGGCGATCTTCCACGAGGACGACCTGCCGCAGGAGTGGGCGCGGTACCGGGACGTCAACGCCGAGTACTTCGCGTCCCTCCCGGATCCCGGTGGGCACGGCGGACCGCCGGCCGGGGACCGGGACCACCCCTACGTGGCGGCGCTGCCGCCGCAGGGGTCCCGGAAGAAGGACATCGCCGTCTTCGCCATCGGCAAGGAGGAGGCCGAGGAAGCCGACCTCTGGTTCCCGTCGTGACGGTCCGAGGGGACACGGGCGTGGGTGGGGATCCGGACGAGGCCCGCGGGTGAACCCCTTCGCCCGTACCCGGCTGCGGGGCGGACGGCCCGCGCGGCACGCGCCCCGCCTCGTCGAACTCGGCCCTCGGGACCTCGAACGAGCCGTGGCCATGCACCTCAGGTGCTCGCCCGGCACGCTGTGGAGCCGCTACCACAGGGCGATGGGTGATCCGCGGTCCTATCTGAGCACCCTGCTCGCCAGACCGGGAGCCGTGCACCTGGGCGTCCGGCAGCCGGACGGCGACCTCGTGGCCGTGGGGCACCTGATGCCGGACCGCGGGAACGCGGAGGCGGCGCTGCTCGTCGAGGACGCCTGGCAGAACAGCGGACTCGGCAGCCGGCTCCTGCGCCACCTCGGCCACCGTGCGGTCGGCGCCGGGTGGAAGGAGGTCTACGGGCTCGTCCTGCCCGGGGACGCGAAGATCGCCGCCATCCTGTCGCACACCTCCGTCCCGGTGCACGCCGTGCACGAGGAGGGCGTGACGACCCTGTGGGCGGAGACCGGCGACATCGGGGCCGAGGAACTCCCCGCCGACGTGTGGTGACGGGCGCGGCGCGCGTGCCGCTGTCACAGATCGGGACGCTGCCCGGTCTGTCCCCCGGAAGGCGCAAATCGGGCATTACGCCCGCCTGCTCGGCTGGCCTGAGGACAAGACTTCGATGACCTGCACAGATGTGGTGACGCTTGGCAATCGCGTGAACGCGCCCGGCATATCCGACTCGGCGTTCGCGATCTTCGACGAGCGGGGGACGGTGGTGGCCTGGACCACGGCCGCCGAGCGTCTGGTCGGCTACGCCGCCGGTGACGTGGTCGGCCTGTCCGCCGCACGCGTGCTGCCGTCCTTCGGGGACGCTCCGTCGATGTGGGATTTCACCCGGCAGCGCGTCGCCGAGGACGGCTGGCCGGGCACGGCCTCGGTGACCCACCGCGACGGGCGCATCATCGACGTCAGCCTGCGGATCACGATGCTGCGGGGCCTGAACGGGGCGACGCGCTGGCTCGCGACCCTGACCGACACCGGTGCCCTCACCGGGGACGCGACGAGCGGATCCGTGTGGGGGCCGCTCCTCGCCCGCGCGCCCATCGGGGTCGTCATCCGCGACCCGCAACTGCGCTGCGTCTTCGCCAACGACGTGATGGAGGAGCACGACGGCATCCCGGCCGCCCGGCGACTCGGACGACGGTTCGTCGACGTGCTGGCCGGCCCCAAGGCCGGCGCACTCGAAACGGTGATGCGCCAGGTGCTCGAGAGCGGCACCACCAAGGTGCACGAGTACCGGACGTGGCTGCCGGTGAGCAAGGGCCGGGAGCATCCGTTCGCGGCGTCGTTCCACTGCCTCCAGGGCGCCGACGGCGAATCGCTCGGGGTCTGCGTCATCAGCGCCGACGTCGTCGAGAGCCGGCTGGCCCGCGAGCGCCTCGCCGCCGTCGGCGAGGCCAGCGCGCGCCTCGGCAGCACCCTGGACGTGATGCAGACCAGCCAGGAACTGGCCGACCTCGCCGTGCCGCTGCTCGCCGACTACGTGGCCGTGGACCTGGAGCAGTCCGTGCCGTTCAGCGAGGGGCCTCCGGCGCGCATCGACCCGGCGGGCGGGCGCCTGCCCGTGCTGCGGCGAGCCGGTCTGGCCTCGATCCACCCGGGGGCGCCGGAATCCGTCTGGGTGCGCGGCGAGCCGGTCAGCGTGCCGCCCCGCTCGCCCTTCGCGTCCGTGCTGAGTACGGGCAGATCCCACCTGGAGCCGATCCTGGACACCGCTCCGGGGATCTGGTTCGACCATGACCCGGCCCTGGCCGCGCGGATCCGCACGAACGGCGTCCACTCGCTGATGGTCGTCCCGATCCGTGCCCGGCGCGCGCTGCTGGGCGTCGTCCTGTTCATCCGCACCGCCGACCCGGAGCCGTTCCAGGAGGTCGACCTCCTGCTGGCCGAGGAACTCGTCGGGCGCGCCGCGGTGGCGCTGGACAACGCACGCCAGTACGCACGGGAGCACACCGCGGCCCTCACCTTGCAACGCAACCTGCTCCCACGCCGGCTGAAGGGCGGCACGGCCGTCGAGGCGGCCTCGCGCTACCTGCCGGCCGACATGGACCACGGCGTCGGCGGGGACTGGTTCGACGTCATCCCGCTGTCCGGCGCCCGCGTCGCCCTCGTCGTCGGCGACGTGGTCGGGCACGGTCTCCACGCGGCGGCCACGATGGGCACCCTCCGCGCCGCCGTCCGCACACTGGCCGACATGGAACTGCCCCCCGCCGAACTCCTGCACCGGCTCGACGACACGGTCCAGCGACTCGTCGAGGAGGACACCGACCCCGCGGACCAGACTCCCGCCGTCGTCGGCGCCACCTGCCTGTACGCCGTCTACGACCCGGCCACCCGCGTGTGCGTCATGGCCCGCGCCGGGCATCCGCCGCCCGCGATCGTCGACCGCGAGGGCCGGGTCACCTTCCCCGACCTTCCCACCGGGGCGCCCCTGGGCATCGGCCTCGGCGACCCCTTCGAGGCGGTGGAGCTGGAACTGCCCGAGGGAAGCCTGGTCGCCCTCTACACCGACGGCCTGATCGAGAGCCGCGACGGTGACATCGAGGAAGGGATGCACCGCCTGGGTACCGCACTCGCGGAACCGGACCGCTCCCTGGAGGAACTCTGCACCCTCGCCACGGCGAGCCTCCCGGCCCAGGCACCCTCGGACGACGTCACCCTGCTCCTGGTCAGGACGCTGTCGCTCGGCGCGGCCCAGGTCGCCTCCTGGACCCTGCCCTGCGACGAGGGCGCCGTCCGCCACGCCCGGCGCCTGGCCGCCGCCCAGCTCACCGCCTGGGGCCTGGACGGGATCGAGCACTCCGCGAAACTGCTCGTCAGCGAGCTGGTCACCAACGCCGTCCGTCACGGCGCCGGCCCGATCGGCCTGCGCCTGATCCGGCATCAGGCCCTGACCTGCGAAGTGTCCGACACCGACGTCTGCGTTCCGCGCCTGCGCAGTGCGCGCGCCACGGACGAGAACGGCCGCGGCCTCTTCCTGGTCGGCCAGCTCTCCCGGCGGTGGGGATCACGCTCTGCGGACGGCGGCAAGGTCGTCTGGGCCGAACTGGACCTGGCCTCCGCACGCGCGTAGCGACGGCACCGCTTCATCCCGGCCCCGTCGTACGCTGAACCCCGCGCACGAGGGAGAGGAGCCCGAGATGGTGCGCCGGCAGGACGCCGCGAAGACGGCCTGACCACCCCTGCGGCGCCTCCCGCGGGTCCCGCACCGGTACACCCGGCGCACGCCGGGGGAGCGATCAGGCCCGCAGATAGGCGAGGACGGCCAGGACGCGGCGGTGGGTCTCCTCGGCCGGAGGCAGGTCGAGCTTGGTGAGGATGCTGCCGATGTGCTTGCCCACGGCCGCCTCGGAGACGACCAGCGCACGGGCGATCGCGGCGTTCGACCGCCCCTCGGCGACCAGTGCCAGCACCTCCCGCTCGCGCGGCGTGAGGCGCTCCAGCGGATCGCGGCGGCGGCGCAGCAACTGCCGTACGACCTCGGGGTCGACGACCGTGCCGCCGGCCGCGACCTCGCCCAGCGCCTCGACGAACTCCTCGACCTGCCCGACCCGGTCCTTCAGCAGGTACCCGAGGCCCTTTCCGTCGCCGGAGTCCAGCAGTTCGCCCGCGTAGGAGCGCTGCACGTACTGGCTGAGGACGAGGACGGGCAGGGCGGGCCGCTCCCGCCGCAGCCGCACCGCCGCCCGCAGGCCCTCGTCCTGGAAGCCCGGAGGCATGCGGACGTCCGTCACCACCACGTCGGGGGAGTGCTCACCGACGGCCGCGACCAGCGCGTCGGCGTCGCCCACGGCGGCCACGACCCGGTGCCCGCAGCGCTCCAGCAGCCCCGTCAGGCCGTCCCGCAGCAGCACGCTGTCCTCGGCCAGCACTACGCGGAGCGCTCGGTCCACTCGCAAGGGATCTCCACACGCAGCAGGGTCGGTCCGCCCGGGGGACTGGACAGGGAGAGTCTGCCATCCAGCACGGACACCCGGTCGGCGAGCCCGGTCAGTCCGCTGCCCGCGCCGGGTACGGCGCCGCCGCGGCCGTCGTCGCGGACCTGGAGGACGAGCCGCCCGTCCCGGTGCCCGCCGCTGACCCGCGCGCGGTCGGCGGCGCTGTGCCGGGCGACATTGGCGAGGGCCTCGCGGACCACGAAGTACGCGGCGGCCTCGACCGCCCGGGGCAGCCGCCCGGGCAGTTCCAGGTCCACGTCGACGGGGACGGCCGAGCGGTCGGCGGCGTCGGCGACGGCCGCCCCCAGGCCGAAGTCGGTCAGGACCCGGGGGTGGACGCCGTTGATGAGCTCGCGCAGTTCCTCCAGGGCCCTGCCCGCCTCCTCGTGGGCCTCGGCGAGCCGGTCGGCCAGCGGACCGGGTGGCGCGTCCAGCCGGGCCATGCCCAGGGCCATCGACAGTGCGACCAGGCGTTGCTGCGCCCCGTCGTGCAGGTCGCGCTCGATCCTGCGCCGCTCCGCCTCGAAGGCGTCCACCAGGCGTACGCGGGAGCGGGTCAGTTCGACGATCCGGGCGCCCAGGTCGCGGTCGCGCGGGGCGACGAGGAGCCGGGCGAGGCCGGCCCGGGCGCCCGCGGCGACGCCCAGCGCATAGGCGCCGATTGCGAGCAGCAGCAGCCCCAGGACGGCAGTGCCGCACGCGGCCGGCCAGGTGGTGACCGTCCACTGCTTGAGCACCTTCGCCTCGTGCCCCTGCCCGACGGTGGCCATGAGCACCGGGGCGGCGACCAGGGAGAGCGGCGCCACCAGCCCGACGGTGACGACGAGGGCGTCCACCGGCCACAGCACACCCGCGAACAGCAGGGCGTGACCCAGCTCCCGCCAGGTCGCCCGCTCCCGCAGCCGGGTCGTCAGCCACGGCCACAACCCTCCCGCGGCGGGAGGCACATGGGGCCCCGGCGCGGGATCGCGGTCGACCAGGCGCAACCGGGCCCGCTCCAGCACGGCCACGGGAAGGCCGGCGAGCGCGGTGAGGACGAGCAGCGGCAGCCCCACCAGGAGGACGGCGAGGGCGGCCCCGGCGGCTGCCGCGGTCACGATCCCCACGAGGGTGACGGCGCCCGCGACCACCCCGGTCAGCAGGTACGCCAGCGAGCGCCACGGCCACGCGGACAGCAGGAAGCCCGGTCCGGACATCGCCTGCCACACATTCCTGGGATGCATGCGGATCACCGTAGGTCCCGGGCGCCGGCCCGGACCATCCGCCCAGGGGGAGGACCGGGGGTATGGCTGGCCCCACCCCGGTTCTCGCCCCTGCCGCACTGCGCCGGGGCCTTCCCGGGCGGTTTCGTGGAGCCGTCCGGGAGACACCGCCTCCCGGAGCACCCCGCCCCGCCGGGCGCGGGGGAGAACCGGCAACCGACCCAGTGGGGACCGATGAACGACGACGCCATCCGATTGCGCTCCGTCAGCAGGCGGCACGGCTGCGGCGACAGTGCCGTGACGGCCCTGGACGAGGTCACCCTCGGCTTCCCCAAGGGCTCCTTCACCGCCGTCATGGGGCCCTCCGGCTCGGGCAAGTCCACCCTCCTGCAGTGCGCCGCGGGCCTGGACCGGCCCACCTCGGGGTCGGTCCTGCTCGGCGACACCGACCTGACCGCGCTCGGCGAGACCCGGCTGACACTGCTGCGCCGCGAGCGCATCGGCTTCGTCTTCCAGGCGTTCAACCTGCTGCCGTCGCTGACCGCCGCGCAGAATGCCGCGCTGCCCCTGCGGCTGGCCGGCCGCAGGCCCTCGCGGGCCCGGGTGCGCGAAGTGCTCGAGCAGGTCGGCCTCGGCGACCGCTCCGGGCACCGGCCGTCGGAGCTGTCCGGCGGGCAGCAGCAACGCGTCGCCCTGGCCCGCGCCCTGATCACCCGTCCCGAGGTGCTGTTCGGCGACGAACCGACCGGCGCCCTGGACTCGCGGGCCGGCCGCGAGGTGCTGACCCTGCTGCGGCGGATGGCCGACGGCGAGGGCCGGACCGTCGTGATGGTCACCCACGACCCGGTGGCCGCCTCCTACGCCGACCGTGTCGTGTTCCTCGTCGACGGCCGCGTCCACGGCGAGTTGGCCGCCGCGGGCGCCGACGCCATCGCCGCGCGCATGACCGGGCTGGAGGCCGTTCCGTGCTGAGTGTCGCCCTGCACACCCTGCGCACCCGCCGGGTCACCTTCGCCGGCAGTTTCGTGGCGCTGACGCTGGGGGTCGCGCTGCTCGCCGTGATGGGCCTGGTCCTCGCCTCCTCCCAGGACGCGCCCGAGCGCCGCCCCGAGCGGTTCGCCGCCGCGCCTGTCGTCGTCCGCGGCCAGGACACCCTGCGGGTGCCCACGCCGAGAGGCGAGCGGACGCGGCCGCTCGCGCAGCCGCGCGCCGTGCCCGCCGCGACCCTGGGCGCACTGCGGCGGCTCGGCACGGTCGTCGAGGACCGGTCCTTCCCCGTACGGGCCGGGGACGGCCCCGGCGACCTCGTCGGACACCCCTGGTCCACCGCCGCCTTCGCCCCGTACGGGCTCAGCGCCGGACGCGCGCCCCGCGCCGCCGACGAGGTCGTCGTGACCGGCGGCTGGGCCGTACCGGGGCAGCGCGTGCGCACCGACCGGGGCACCGTCCGCGTCGTCGGCACCGTGCCCGACCTCGGGTTCGAGCACGCCGTGTTCTACACCGACGCCCGCGCCGCCCGGCTGTGCCCCCGCAGCGTGCAGTCGGTGGTCGACGCGGACGCCGCCGCGGTGCGGGACGCCGTCAGCGGCAGCGGCGCCCGGGTCCTCACCGGGAACGACCGCCGCTACGCCGACGCCGACCCCGGCCGGGACGACGAGGCGGTGACCGCGCTGAACGCCCTGTTCGGCACCGCGGGCGGCGTCACCGCCTTCGTGTCGGTGTTCGTCGTGGCGTCCACGTTCGCCTTCGCGGTCGCCCAGCGCCGCCGCGAGTTCGGGCTGCTGCGCACCGCGGGAGCCACCCCGGGCCAGCTCAGCCGGATGGTACTGGCGGAGTCCCTCCTGGTGGGGGTGCTCGCCTCGGCGGCGGGGTGCGCGCTCGGCGGGTACGCCGCGCCGTGGCTGGCCGCGACCGTGGTCGACGGCGGGCTCGCACCCGTCTGGTTCACCGTCGGCGACCACACCTGGCCCTACCACGCGGCCTTCTGGACGGGTCTGCTCGTCGCCCTCGCCGGAGCGGCCGCGGCCTCCTGGCGCGCCGGCCGCACCGGCCCCGCACAGGCGCTGCGCGAGGCCTCCGTGGACACGGGGGCGATGACCTGGGGCCGTCGGCTCGTCGGCGCCGGGCTGCTGCTGACCGCCGTCGTCACCCTCTGCGTCACGCTCGCCGGCGACCCCGGCGACCTGCTGCACCGCAAGACGTACGTGAGCCGGCCGATGCTGCTGATCACCGCGACCGCGCTGCTCACCCCCGTTCTGCTGCGCCCGCCGACCCGGCTGCTCGCCCGGGTCCTCGGCCGGCTGCCGGGCGCGGCCGGCATGCTCGTGGGCGAGAACGCCGCCGCCGGCGTGCGCCGTACCGCCGCGGTCGCGGCGCCGGTGCTGGTGACCGTCGCCCTCACCGGCTCGCTCCTCGGCGCCCCCGCAACCCTCGACCGGGCCGAGGCCCAGGAGGCCCGCGAGCGCACCGCCGCAACCTTCGTGGTCACCGCGCCGGGCGGCACGGGCTTCGGCGCGCGGACCCTGGAACGCCTGCGCGGCATCCCCGGGACCGAGGTGTCGCCGACCGCGGCGAGCGAGGTGTTCGCGCTGGAGGACGGCCCGGCACTGATCAGGTCCGAGGCGCGCGCCGCCGACCCCGGGGCACTCGCCGCCACCACGCGGTTGCCGCTCGTCGCGGGGAAGGTGACCGACCTCGACGACGGGTCGATCGTCGTCAACGAGGAATGGGAACGGCACTCCGTCGGACAGAGCGTCCGGGTGTGGCTCGGGAACGGTGCCGGCAGGACTCTGCGCATCGCGGCGGTCATGGCCACCGGTACGGGCGGCAACGGCGTCTACGTCACGCCCGCCAACGCCCCGCACGCCCCCGTCGACCGGGTGGACGTCGCCCTGACGGACGGCGCCGACGCCGGCGCGGTGAACGCCGCGCTGCGCGAGGCGGTTCAGCCGGACGGCGGCCGGGTGCAGACCCGGGACGAGTGGCTCGCCGCCCTGCGGCCGTCGAACGACCGCACGACCCGGCTGGGCTTCCTGGTCGTCCTCGGCATCGCCCTGCTCTACACGGCCGTCTCCCTGGTCAACACCATGGTGATGGCCACCTCCGACCGGGCCCGCGAGCTGGCGGTCTTGCGGCTGGCCGGGGCCACGCGGCGCCAGGTACTGCGGCTGGTGGCCGCCGAGTCCCTGGTGGTGGTCGCGATCGGCGCCTTCCTGGGCCTGGCCGTCGCCGTGCTCAACCTCGCCGCAATGGGGTGCGCGCTGGCCCTGCTGTCGGTGAGCGTTCCGGTCGAAGTGCCGTGGGCGGCCGCCGGCGCGGCCACCGCGGCGTGCGCGGTGTTCGGGGTCGCCGCGTCGGCCGTCCCGGCGTGGTCGGCCCTGCGCGGCGGTGCGGCGGCGCTCGCGGGGCTGCGGGAGTGACCCCCGCGCCGGGCCGTCACCCGGCGCGGGGGCGGGCCCTCGGCGACCCTCACGCCGAGGGCCCGCGGGGCACGGAGGCACCCGTGCCCCCGGTGGGCGCGTCAGGCCTGCCGGCCGTATCGGCCGCGGGCCCGCTCCACCGTCTGCGGGGTGACCGCTCCGGTGCGCGCCAACCGGTCCAGTGCGGCCACCACGATCGACCCGGCGTCGACCCGGAAGTAGTGGCGCGCGGCCTCCCGGGTGTCCGACAGGCCGAAGCCGTCCGTGCCGAGGGACGAGTAGTCCTGCTCGACCCACTGGCTGATCTGGTCGGGCACCTGCCGCATCCAGTCGCTGACCGCCAGGACGGGCCCGGCCGCTCCCGACAGCGCCGACGTCACGTACGGGACGCGCTCCTCGCCGTCCAGGCGCTGCCGGTCGGCGTCGAGCGCGTCGCGGCGCAGTTCCGTCCAGGAGGTCACCGACCAGACGTCCGCCCGCACCCCCCACTCGGACGCGAGGAGCTCCTGGGCCTCCAGCGCCCAGTGGATCGCGGTGCCGGAGGCCAGCAGCTGGATCCGCGGCCCGGCGCCGGTGTCCGCCTGCCGGAAGCGGTAGACGCCCCGCAGGATCCCCTCCTCGACGGACGGCCCCTCGGGCATGGCCGGCTGCCGCTTCGACTCGTTGTAGACCGTCAGGTAGTAGAAGACGTCCTCGGGCCGGTCGCCGTACATGCGGCGCAGCCCCTCCCTGACGATCACCGCGATCTCGAAGGCGAACGCCGGGTCGTAGCAGACGGCCGCCGGGTTGGTGGACGCGATCAGGTGCGAGTGGCCGTCGGCGTGCTGCAGGCCCTCGCCCGTCATCGTCGTACGGCCCGCGGTCGCGCCGACCACGAAGCCGCGACCCAACTGGTCGGCCAGGGCCCAGAACTGGTCGCCCGTGCGCTGGAACCCGAACATGGCGTAGAAGATGTAGAACGGGATCATGGGCTCGCCGTGCGTGGCGTACGAGGTCGCGGCGGCCGTGAACTCCGCCAGCGACCCGGCCTCGGTGATGCCCTCGTCGATCAGCTGCCCGTTCTCGGCCTCGCGGTAGTGCAGCAACTGGCCGGCGTCGACCGGCTCGTAGGTCTGGCCGTCGGGGGAGTAGATCCCGGCGCTCGGGAAGAGCGACTCCATGCCGAACGTGCGCGCCTCGTCGGGGACGATCGGCACCCAGCGCCGCCCCGTGTCCGGGTCGCGCATCAGGTCCTTGACCAGCCGCACGAGTGCCATGGTGGTGGCCACCTCCTGCTTGCCGAAGCCCTTCCGCAGCGACTCGAAGGGCGCCTGCGGCGGCTGCTTCAGCGGATGGGCGAGCACCCTCCGCGCCGGAGCGGGGCCACCGAGCGCGGCCCGCCGCTCGCGCAGGTAGCGGACCTCCTCGGAGTCCTCGCCGGGGTGCCAGAACGGCACCTGGTCGCCGCTGAGCGCGCTGTCCGGGATGGGCAGCTCCAAGGTGTCGCGCATCCGGCGGAACTGCTCCATCGTCAGCTTCTTCATCTGGTGGTTGGCGTTGCGCGACTCGAAGTCCGCCCCCAGGGTGTGCCCCTTGACGGTCTGGGCGAGGACGACCGTCGGCGCGCCCCTGTGTTCCACGGCGGCGCGGTAGGCGGCGTACACCTTCAGGGGTTCGTGGCCGCCCCGCGACTCGGTGAACAGCTCGGTGATCCGGCTGTCGGTCAGTCCCGCCGCGATGCGGGACAGCGCGTCGCCGGTGAAGAAGTGCTCGCGTACGTACGCCGCGTCCCGCGCCGCGTACGTCTGCATCTGGGCGTCGGGCACCTGGCCGAGCCGCCGCACCAGCGCCCCGTCGGAGTCCTGCGCCAGCACCGGGTCCCAGGCCTCGCCCCACAGCGACTTCACCACGTTCCAGCCCGCGCCGCGGAACCGGCCCTCGAGTTCCCGCACGATGCTGGAGTTCGAGCGCACCGGTCCGTCGAGCCGCTGCAGGTTGCAGTTGACGACGAAGGTCAGGTTGTCGAGGCCCTCACGCGCGGCGAGCGCCAGCGCGGCCAGCGACTCGGGCTCGTCCACCTCGCCGTCCCCGAGGAACGCCCACACCCGGGACCCGGAGGTGTCCTTGATGCCCCGGGCGTGGAGGTAGCGGTTGAACCTGGCCTGGTAGACGGCCGCGAGAGGACCCAGGCCCATGGAGACCGTGGGGAACTCCCACAGCCACGGCAGGCGCCGCGGGTGCGGATAGGACGGCAGACCGCGGCCGCCGGCCTCGCGGCGGTAGGCGTCCAGCTGCCCCTCGTGCAGCCGGCCCTCCAGGAACGCCCGGGCGTAGATGCCGGGCGACGCGTGCCCCTGCACGTACAGCTGGTCGCCGGAACCTCCTCCGGGACCCTCCTTGCCCTGGAAGAAGTGGTTGAAGCCGACCTCGTAGAGCCAGGCCGCCGACGCGTACGTCACTATGTGTCCCCCGAGGCCCAGGTGGGAGCCGCGGGTGACCATCGCCGCCGCGTTCCACCGGTTCAGCGCGGTGATCCGGGCCTCCATGGCGAGGTCGCCGGGAAAGTCCGGCTGGGCGGCGGCGGGGACGGTGTTGACGGGTTCCGTGGAGAGCAGCCCCGGGAGCGGCACGCCGGATGCCGAGGCGTACTCGTGGACGCGCCGCAGCAGGTACGCGGCGCGCTCGGGCCCGGCGTGCCGGATGACGGCGTCGAGCGACTCCCGCCACTCCGCGGTCTCCTCGGCGTCAGGGTCGGGCAGCCGGTCGAACCCGCCGGCCGGGTGGGAGTGCGTGGACTGCGCCGGATCGCTCATGGGAGCCTTCCTGTCGGGGTGTGGGGCGGGGAGGGCGGCGGCGGCCGCGGAGGGGGACTCGCGGAGGGTGGTCGCCGCGTGGGCAACGGTGCGCCGCGCAAGCGGTGCCGAGGTCCTCACCGTCGCGCGAGCCACTCGCGGAACGCCGTGGGGGCGCCATGGGCGTGCGCCGCCGGGAGCAAAGACCGGCGCTGCAGCTCGGCGCCGAAGAACCAGGCGTGCTCGTCGGCGACGACCTGCCGCGCGTCGCCCCTGGCGGCCAGCAGCTCGGCGGTCAGCTCGTCGAGCCCGAACTCCTCCGGCCCGGCGACCTCCAGGGTGCCGAACAGCGGGACCCCCACCGCCACGTGCGCGACCGCCGCGGCGACGTCGTCCGCCGCCGCGGGCCGCACGAGGGCGGGCGCCACGCGCACCTCGCCGTCCTGGTGCGCGTTCTGACGGGCCATGGCCTCGACGCACTCGAAGGACAGGGTGGCACGGACGATCGAGTGGGGGACGGGGGAGCGCCGCACCTGTTCCTCCAGCAGCAGCTTCGCGCGGAACCATCCCGACAGCAGCCGCTCGGCCCCCACGAAGGAGAGGACGACGTGGTGCTCGGCGCCCGCCCTCTCGGCGGCGGCCACCAGAGCGGTCGTGGAGGTGCGGAAGAACTGCAGGCTCAGCGGCTCCGTGGGCGAGGGCGCGTCGGTGACGTCGACCACGATGTCGGCGCCGCGCAGAGCCCGGGCCAGGTCCCGCTCCGTGGCCGCGTCGGAGTGGTCGCGGTGGGACAGGGGGACGACCTCCACCCCGTGGTCCCGCAGCCTGACGACCGTCCGGGAGCCGACCAGGCCGGTGGCCCCTGCGACAACGACTCTCATCCGGGTCCCTTTCGTCCGCGGGGCCGGCGACCCCTGTGGTGTCCGCGTGACGGCGCAGCCGGCCGCTCCACCTGCTGTGACCGCGGCGGGGCCGTGGTTGTGACAGCACCGGGGGCCGTTCCGCGGCGGCGCGGACGGTGGGGGTGGGGAAGGCGGGGACGAGGCGGGAACGAGGCGGACGTCACGCAAGCGCGCGCTGTCCGGTCGTATGAAGGAGCGGCGACCTCCGCCCGCAGAGGACGAGAGCGGACACCGCCCGCCGATGTCGGTACATCGGGACTGTGGGAGGCCGGAATATCATCATTTCCTCCCAATTCAGGCATAACCATGGAGGTGCAGCACAATGCCGGACAACGGGACACAGGGCAGCGGCGGCAGCGAAGAGCCCCGGTCGGAGGTCTGGAAGACAGCGGTGACGATGCTGCAGGAGGCCAAGCCGCCGTTCCTCCCCGAGGGCGCCTCGGGGATGACCATCGCCGTCGAGTGGCCCCCCGGCGACCCCGGGACCCCGCCGCACCGCCACTCGGGGCCGGCCTTCGGGTACGTGCTCGAGGGCGCGGTCCGCTTCGAGCTCGAGGGCGAGCCGGAGCGCATCGTCAGGGCCGGTGAGACGTTCTGGGAGCCGGGCGGGGACGTGATCCACTACCAGGACGGCAACGCACTGCAGGACGCGCGGACGCGGTTCGTCGTGACCATGCTGTGCGCGCCCGGCCAGCCGATGCTCACCCTCGTCGAGGACGAGGAACTGGCCCGGCGCGCCCACCTGCGCGCCCCTCGCCCACCGCGGACCGGAGCATGACCCCTCCCGTGCCGGACGGCGGAACACGGCAGGAGTGCGATGTGCGCTGCGGCGGACTGCGGGCCGACGCGGTGCGCAACCGCCGCAGGATCCGTACCGCCGCCGCCGACCTGCTCGCCGAACAGGGCGCGAGCGTGTCCCTGGACCGGATAGCCCGCCTGGCCGGGGTCAGCAACGCGACGCTCTACCGCCACTACGGAAGCCGTGAGGAACTGCTGACCGACGTCGCCGAGGAGGTCGCGGCCGTCGCCGCCGCTGCCGAGGCCCGGCTGTCCACGTGCGACCCCCTGGTCGCGCTGCGGGGCTTCCTGGAGTCCCTGGCGACCGCGCGGCCGGCCGCGCTGTACTGCCTGCCCGAAGGGGGCGCCGACGGGCCGGCGGCGGGCTCCGGGCCCCGGGCCCGTGTGGCCGCCGCGGCGCGGCGGCTGCTGTCGCGCGCCCAGCGGGCGGGGCGGGTGCGCGAGGACGCGACCGCCGAGGACCTCCTCGCCGTCGTGTCGCAGCTGGGCCGCCCGCTCCCCGGAACCACCTGGCGGGCCACCGACGAGAAATGCCCGCGCCTCGTCCGGCAGTACCTGGAGGGCCTGGTCCTCCCCGTTCCCCGGGTGTCGCACGAGCCGTACCACCTGCCCCGGCGCTGAGCCGGGCGCGGAGGACGTCGGCGCCCTCCGCGCCCCCGGTCAGTGTCCCGGTCCGCGCGGAACGGCGTGTTCCAGCAAGAAGCCGGCCACCGTGTGCGTGAACTCCGCGGGGCGCTCGACGTGCGCCAGGTGGCCCGTCCCGTCGAGGACGGCGAGCCGCGCGCCGGGGATCCGCTCGTGGAGCATCCGTGCCCACCGCGGCCCGCAGATGAAGTCCTCGGCGCCGACCAGCACCAGCGTGGGCGCCGTGACGCCGGACAGTCGCTCCCGGACGTCGAAGGCCGGCTCCTCGCCGAGCGAGGGTTCCGCGTACATGCGCAGGGAGCCGCGCGCGGGCCCGAACTCGCCCTCGCGCCCCCAGTAGTCGACGACGTACGCCGGCATGGTCGTGCGGAGGCACTCGGTGGCGCCGTCGTCGTCGAGCCGGCCGAGCGGGGCCGTCAGGGCCTCCACGTAGCGGGCCACCTCGGGGTGGTCCGCGACATGGCGGCGGGCGAACCGCTCCATGTTGGCCACGGCGTCGGCCCAGAACTCCTCGCCGGTCACCGGGGACGTGTCGTAGAGGACGAGCGAGGCGAGGTGCTCCGGGTGCTCCAGCGCGTACTGCTGGGCGACGAAACCGCCGTACGAATGGCCGAGCAGCGTCACCGGCGGCTGTGCGAGGTGCTCGATCACACCGTTCAGGAAGTGCGTGTACGTCGGCAGGGTGTACTCGCGCGGGTCGGGCAGGCGCCCGGACTCACCGGTGCCGACGGGCTCGACGTACACCATCGTGAAGGCACGCTCCAGGAGCGGCATACGCAGGTACTCCCAGCCGATGCCGGGCCCGCCGGAGAGGGCGACGCACACCGGGCCCCCGGCGCCGGCGACGTGGTACCGCTGCGCGACGGCGGTGCCCCTGTGGTCGACGGTGATCGTGTGCGTACCCGGGGCGAGCGGCCCGGCGGCGCTGTCGGCGGCGCTGGGGAGGACGGCGGGCGCGGCGGATGAATTCACACTTTCCACATGTTGTGTCACAGTGTCAGTCTATCGAGGGAGAGGCCGCGCCCTTCACCCCGTCGATCCCTCCCGGGCCCGGGTCCGGGAGCGCGAGGCCGGGCAGCCGGCGCAGGGACTCGTGCACGGCGTCCAGCCGCGCGTCCACGCCGGAGATCTCCTCGCGCAGCCGGCGCACGTGCGCATCCAGGGAGGCGGCCTCCGAGGCCAGTGACATGACGATCGCCCGCACGTCGGGGGCGTCATCGGTGTTCGGGAGCATCGTCGCCCTCCAGGCGGATCGGCCGGTCGAGAGGAGAGCGGCCGGAGGCGGGGGCAGGGGAACCCCGTTCCTCCGGTCGCTCTCCCGGCGCGGAGCGCCATGCACACTCTCGACAGGCCAGCCGTCCGGAACGTGACAACGACGCGCGGGGGCCTTGCGCCCCCGGCCGTCAGACGGCGGCCCGGTACAGGCCCCGACCGGCCCGTTGCACCCTGGACGCGCCCACCAGACGGTCGAGTGTGCTGCGCACCGCGTTGATGCTGCCGGCGTTCTCGTCGCGGCCGAGGGCGGCCGCGACCTCGCGCGCCCGGACCTCCGATCCGCCCGTGGTGGCCAGGTACTCCAGGATCTGCTCGGTGAGCCTGCCGTAGCCGCCCACCGCGGAAGCGGCGGCCTGCGCCCCGACAGCTTCTTCGCCGCCGTCCTCGTCCGGGTGTCCGGTGTCGTCGGCCGCGCCGTCCTCCACGAGGGGAGACTGCCGCTCCTCGGTCCGGACGTCCTCGCCGTCGATGCCCGCGGCAGCAACGGCGGGACCCGTGACCGCGAGGTGACTGAGGGCGCCGAGCGCCCTGCGCACCGATCCCAGATGGGCGACGACCGCCGCCAACTCCCGTTCGAGTGCCTGCTTCTGCGACTCGAGGCGCTGCAGTTCTCCCCGCAGGGCTCCGGCCGTGACCTGGAGATCCTCGGTCGTGTGCGCTGCTGAGACCATGTGTCCTCTCATTCCCGGCCCCTGGGGGCCAACGTCCGCGCACACAGATTAGTACGGCGAACACACGGGGTGACCACACTGAACACCGACGGCGCTGCCCGCCTTACGACTCGTCCGCGGTGACCTCGCCGACGTCCTCGGCGTCGGCCGCCGCGAGCAGGGCGCGCGTCAGGTCGGGGAACCGCTCGTCCAGCTCGGCACGGCGCAGCGTGACGTAGCAACGCGTCCCCTCCTGGCGGGTCCGGGTGATGCCGGCCTCGCGCAGGATCTTCAGATGGTGGCTCAACGTGGACTTCGCGACCGGCGCCCGCAGCTGGCCCCACCCGCGCTCCCTGCCGTCGGCCAGGACGCGCACGATCCCGATCCGCGTCGGATCGCTCAACGCGGCGAGGACGCGGGGCAGGCTCATCTCGCTCGCCTCGTGGGAATGCTGGTCGGCCATACGGTCACGATAACCCGAATGTTCGAACAATGTGGAACCCCGGATCGTCGCGACCGCTGATCACCGGGAGGGCGTGATCGTCACGCCGGCCGGGACGGCGCCCGGGACGACGCGGTCTCAGGACCGGCGCGCCCGGTAGAGTCCGCGGCCCGCGCGGTCGACGCGCGACGTCCCCACGAGGCGGTCCAGTGTGCTCCGGACGGCGTTGATGCTGCCGCTGTCGCCGTCACGGCCGAGGGCCGCGGCGACGTCGCGGGCACGTACCTCGGTGTCACCGGACCGCTCGAAGAAGTCCATGATTTGCTCGGTGAGCCTCCCGTACGGACTCCCGGTGTCCGCCGGGGCCGCTGTGACGTCCGCGGGGACGGCGGACGCGGGCGGGCGGATGACGGCTTGGAGCGCGCCGAGGGCCCGCTGCACCGAGCCGAGGTGCGCCATGACCGCGGCGAGCTCCCGCTCCAGGGCCTGCCGCTGGGCCTCCAGGCGGACCAGGTCGTCCTGCAGGCTCTCCGCGGTGTGCTCGACGCTCCGCGCCTTCCGGGTCACCGAAGCCATGCGATCCCTCACCTCCGCGCTTTCCGTGATCACACGGATCGGCACCGTTCACAACCCAATTTACGCGCCGAAAGGCGGAATGTCCCCACTCTCCGGAGGAAACCGGGTGTCAGTCGGTGGTGAGGATGTGGCCGTCTCGGAGTTCGAGGACGCGGTCGGCGAGGGCGAGGAGTTGGGGGTCGTGGGTGGCGACGAGGGCGGTGACGCCTTCGCTGTGGACGACGGCGCGCAGGAGTTCCATGACGGCGCGGCCGGTGTCGGCGTCGAGTTGGCCGGTGGGTTCGTCGGCGATGATCAGGGCGGGCCGGTTGGCCAGGGCGCGGGCGATGGC
>NZ_KB892126.1:0-59247 GCF_000373665.1 Streptomyces sp. BoleA5 | reverse complement strand
TACACGCCGACCTTGCCGACGGCCGTGTCGAACACCGGCCAGCCCAGGTTGCCGGGCTTGAAGTAGTACTTCTCCCAGAAGCCCTTGACCTGCGGGATGTGGTGCTTGCGGTACTTGCCGAGATAGCTGCCGTCGGCGTCGATGACGGCGGCGGTGTTGTAGTAGAAGCCCGACTGCTCGATCTCGTAGACCGGGACGACCATCACCATGCGGAGCTCCTTGGCGAGCGCCTGCATCCGCACGATCGTCGGGCCGTCCGGCACCGGTTCCGCCCAGCGGTAGTGCTCGGGTTCCTGCACCTGGCAGAAGTACGGGGCGTTGAACACCTCCTGGAAGCCGATGACCTGCGCCCCCTGGGCCGCGGCCTCACGCGCGTACCGCTCGTGCAGGTCGGTCATCGACTCCTTGTCGCCGGTCCACTTCGTCTGGACGAGCGCGGCGCGCACTACTCGGCTCATCGGTCTTCCCTCCGACGTCGCGGCAATGAGCGGGCCGCGGAGGCGAACTCCGGGCCGCTTTACGGCTGACATTAGGAGCCGCGCCGAGCGGGGTGCAGTACCACGGTGTAACGCGCTGGGGCCCCCGGCGTTCCGCCGCGTCACCTGCGCGGACGCCGCCCACAGCTGTGTCAGGGGCGGTCGCGCGGCAGGTGAAATCGGCGTTTCGTCCCCGGCGCGGGCGTTACCGGCCGGTGTCCCCGAGCCACCGACAAGAAATACGGGCTGGACAAAATAATTTGTCGGTGGGATGGTGGAGCCATGTTGGACGTGAGCGTGATCGAGGACTCGGCGGCCGCCGCCGCCACCCTGGACCCGGTACGGGCCCGCCTCCTCGCCGAACTGGCGCAGGGGCCCGCGTCGGCGGCCATGCTCGCCGCCCGGGTCGGCCTGCCCCGGCAGAAGGTGAACTACCACCTGCGGACGCTGGAGGCGCACGGCCTGGTGGAGCTGGCCGGCGAGCGCCGCAAGGGCAACGTCACCGAACGGCTGATGCGGGCCACCGCGGCCTCGTACGTGATCTCCCCACTCGCGCTGGCCGCCGTCCAGCCGGACCCGGGGCGCTTCCGCGACCAGTTGTCCGCGCGCTGGCTGCTGGCCGTCGCCGCCCGCCTCGTCCGCGACGTCGGCACTCTGATCACCGGCGCGGCCAGGGCCCGCAAGCGGCTCGCGACCTACGCCCTCGACGGCGAGGTGCGCTTCGCCTCCGCCGCCGACCGGGCCGCGTTCGTGGAGGAGCTGACCCGCGGGGTGAGCGCGCTGGTCGCCAAGTACCACGACGCGGACGGCGAGGGCGGTCGCGAGCACCGCATCGTGGTCGCGCTCCACCCCACCGTGAAGGAACCCGGTCCCGTGTCCGGGCCCCCCGCGCAGTCCCCGGCGGCCGTCGCGGGACAGGCGCCGGCCGCCGTCGAGGAGTCCCCGTGAGCGGAATCCCCATGGACGGCCCGTGACCCGCCGCGTCCGGCCCGGCACCGCCGAACACGACCCCGCCCTCCACCCCCCACCCACCACGCCGTCCGGGCACCCGGCCCCGTCCCACGAGAAGCGAGCAGCACCATGTCCAAGGAATTCGAGATCGTCCGCGAGTTCGAGACCGAGGCCGGCCCGGAGGAGGTCTGGGAGGCCGTCACCACCGGCTCGGCAGGCTGGCTGTGGCCCCAGGAGTTCGAGCCGCGCAAGGGCGGCGCCGCGTCCTTCGGCGGCACCCTCACCGCCTGGGACCCGCCGCACCACCTGATCGCCCGAGCGGAGGGAATCACCGCCGGGAACCAGACCTTCAACCAGGTCGAGCACGTCATCGAGGAGCGCGAGGGCGGCGGTGCCTGGGTGCGCTACGTGCACAGCGGCGTCTTCGTCGACGACTGGGACAACCAGTACGACGGCGCGAGCAAGCACACCGACTTCTACCTGCACACCCTGCGCCAGTACCTGACCCACTTCACCGGGCGCCCCGCCGCCTTCGCCACCGTGAACGGTCCCGCCGCGTCGACCGCGCCGGACGCCCTCGAGGTCGTCGCCCGCGCCCTCGGGGTGCCGGACGACGCCGCCGAGGGTGCCACCGTGCGTGTCGAACTGCCCGGCACCGGGCCGGCGGAGGCCGTGGTCGACTACCGCGACCGCTACTTCGTCGGCCTGCGGACCGGCGGGGCGATGTACCGGGTCTTCGGCCGCAACCACTTCGGCGCGCCGGTCGGCGTCAGCGTGCACGACTTCGCACCCGGCGCCGACGGCCGGCGGACCGGGGAGCGCTGGCAGACCTGGCTGGACGGCGTCTTCGCGTAAGCGCGCGCCCCACCGCGCCCCGTCGACACGGGACCGCCCCGGCTGGATCACCAGCCGGGGCGGTTCGCGTCGTGCGGTGTTACGGGCGTGCCGCCCGTCGCGTCAGGCGAGGGTCGCCAGCGCCTCGTTGAAGGTCGCGGACGGACGCATGACGGCCGCGGCCTTGGCCGGGTCCGGCTGGTAGTAGCCGCCGATCTCGGCCGGGGAGCCCTGCACGGCGATCAGCTCGTCGACGATCACCTGCTCCTTGTCGGTCAGCGTCTGGGCGAGCGGGCCGAACGCCTTGGCCAGCTCCGCGTCGTCCGTCTGCCCGGCCAGCTCCTGGGCCCAGTACATCGCCAGGTAGAAGTGACTGCCGCGGTTGTCGATGCCGCCGAGCTTGCGGCTGGGCGACTTGTCCTCGTTGAGGAAGGTGCCCGTGGCGCGGTCGAGGGTGTCGGCCAGGACCTGGGCGCGGGCGTTGCCCGTCGTGGTCGCCAGGTGCTCGAAGCTGACCGCGAGCGCGAGGAACTCGCCGAGGCTGTCCCAGCGCAGGTAGTTCTCCTTGACCAGCTGCTGCACGTGCTTGGGCGCGGAGCCGCCGGCGCCGGTCTCGAAGAGGCCGCCGCCGTTCATCAGCGGCACGACCGAGAGCATCTTGGCGCTGGTGCCCAGCTCCAGGATCGGGAACAGGTCGGTCAGGTAGTCGCGCAGCACGTTGCCGGTGACGGAGATCGTGTTCTCGCCGCGGCGGATGCGCTCGAGGGAGAACTCGGTGGCCTCGACCGGGGACTTGATCTCGATCTGCAGGCCCTCGGTGTCGTGCTCCGGGAGGTACTGCTTGACCTTGGCGATCAGGTTCGCGTCGTGGGCGCGGGTCTCGTCCAGCCAGAACACCGCCGGGTCGCCGGTCGCGCGGGCGCGGGTGACGGCGAGCTTGACCCAGTCCTTGATCGGCGCGTCCTTGGTCTGGCAGGCGCGGAAGATGTCGCCCGTGGAGACGGCCTGCTCCAGGACGACGTTCCCGGCCTGGTCGACCAGGCGGACGGTGCCGGTGTGCTGGATCTCGAAGGTCTTGTCGTGGCTGCCGTACTCCTCGGCCTTCTGCGCCATGAGGCCGACGTTGGGCACCGAGCCCATCGTGGCCGGGTCGAAGGCGCCGTGCGCACGGCAGTCCTCGATGACGGCCTGGTAGATGCCGGCGTAGCTGCTGTCCGGGAGCACCGCGAGGGTGTCGGCCTCCTGGCCGTCCGGGCCCCACATGTGGCCGGAGGTGCGGATCATGGCCGGCATGGAGGCGTCGACGATGACGTCGCTCGGGACGTGCAGGTTGGTGATGCCGCGGTCGGAGTCGACCATGGCCAGGGCCGGGCCCTCGGCCAGCTCGGCCTCGAAGGAGGCCTTGATCGCCGCGCCGTCGGCCAGGGACTCGACGCCCTTGAGGATGCCGCCGAGGCCGTCGTTGGGGGTGAGGCCGGCCGCCGCGAAGGCCTCGCCGTACCGGGCGAAGGTCTTGGGGAAGAAGGCGCGGACCACGTGGCCGAAGATGATCGGGTCGGAGACCTTCATCATCGTGGCCTTCAGGTGGACCGAGAACAGGACGTCCTCGGCCTTGGCGCGCGCGACCTGCTCGCCGAGGAACTCGCGCAGCACGGCGACGCGCATGACGGAGGCGTCCACGACCTCGCCCGCGAGCACCGGCACGGACTCGCGCAGCACGGTGGTCGTGCCGTCGTCACCGACCAGCTCGATGCGCAGGACGCCGTCCTCGGCGATGACGGCGGATTTCTCGGTGGAACGGAAGTCGTCGGCGGTCATGTGCGCGACGTTCGTCTTGGAGTCGGCCGACCACGCGCCCATGCGGTGCGGGTGCGCCTTGGCGTAGTTCTTCACCGACGCGGGGGCGCGGCGGTCGGAGTTGCCCTCGCGCAGGACGGGGTTGACGGCGCTGCCCTTGATCTTGTCGTAGCGGGCGCGCACGTCCTTGTCCTCGTCGGACTTGGCGTCGTCCGGGTAGTCCGGCAGCGCGTAGCCCTGCGCCTGCAGCTCGGCGATCGCGGCCTTCAGCTGCGGGATCGAGGCCGAGACGTTCGGCAGCTTGATGATGTTCGCGGCCGGGGTCCTGGCGAGCTCGCCGAGCTCGGCGAGGGCGTCGGCGATGCGCTGGCCCTCCTCCAGATACTCGGGGAAGCTGGCGATGATGCGCCCGGCCAGGGAGATGTCACGGGTCTCCACGGCGACTCCGGCCGTGGACGCGTACGCCTGGATCACGGGCAGGAACGAGTACGTCGCCAGCGCCGGCGCCTCGTCGGTGTGCGTATAGATGATGGTCGAGTCAGTCACCGGGTGCTCCGCTCCACGTCTGCAACATTGCTCGACATCAAGATATCTCGTGAGCGGCGACCACTCGAATGGACCCTCCCGGCGGGCGGGCACCGCCCACGGCACCGTCCCCGGGGCCGGGCCGGAGCCGCCGGGGACCCTGCGGGCCGCGCTCATGGGGCCCGCCCGGATACTTGGGGGCGCAACTGTGGTGTTCCACCACATGGGAGCGTGACGTGGCCGTTTCTACGGTGTGGCGACATCGGAAACGTCCCCGTCCCCCGCCCGGAAGTGGTGACCATGGCAACCCCGGCACCCGCGCCCACCGCACCCGGCTCGCTCCGCAGAATCGTCGCGGCGAGCCTCATCGGCACCACCATCGAGTGGTACGACTTCTTCCTCTACGGCTCCGCCGCCGCGCTGGTCTTCAACAAGCTGTTCTTCCCCAATGAGGAACCCCTGGTCGGCACCCTGCTGTCGTTCCTCACCTACGCGGTCGGCTTCGCCGCCCGCCCGGTCGGCGCCCTCGTCTTCGGCCACTACGGGGACCGCCTCGGCCGCAAGCGGCTGCTCGTGCTGAGCCTGCTGCTCATGGGCGGGGCGACCTTCTGCATCGGCCTGCTGCCGACGTTCGGCACGATCGGCGTCGCCGCCCCGGTGCTGCTCACCATGCTCCGGCTGGTGCAGGGCTTCGCACTCGGCGGCGAGTGGGGCGGCGCGGTGCTGCTGGTGTCGGAGCACGGCGACGCGAACCGTCGTGGCTTCTGGGCGTCGTGGCCGCAGACGGGCGCGCCGGCCGGCCAGCTGCTCGCCACCGGCGTGCTGTCCGCGCTGACCGCGCTGCTCTCGGACGACGCGTTCACCTCGTGGGGCTGGCGCATCCCGTTCCTGCTCTCGGGCGTCCTCGTGATGGTGGGGCTGTGGATCCGGCTGTCGGTCGACGAGTCGCCCGTGTTCAAGGCGGCGCTGGCCAAGGCGGAGGCGCGCAAGGCCGAGGAGTCCGCGATCGAGCGGCTGCCGCTGGTGTCGGTGCTCCGTGACCACTGGCGGGACGTCCTGGTGGCGATGGGCGCCCGCATGGCGGAGAACATCAGCTACTACGTCATCACCGCCTTCGTGCTCGTCTACTCCGTCGAGCACGCGGCCCTGGGCAAGCAGACCGCGCTCAACGCCGTGCTCATCGCCTCCGCGGTGCACTTCGCCGTGATCCCGGCCTGGGGCGCGCTCTCCGACCGCGTAGGGCGCAGGCCGGTGTATCTGCTGGGTGCGGCGGGCGTGGGACTGTGGGCCTTCCCCTTCTTCGCACTGATCGACACGAGGAGCTTCCCCGCGCTGCTGCTGGCCGTCACGGGCGGTCTGGTGCTGCACGGCGCGATGTACGCGCCGCAGGCGGCCTTCTTCTCGGAGATGTTCGCGACCCGCATGCGGTACTCCGGCGCCTCGATCGGCGCCCAGTTCGCCTCCGTGGCCGCGGGCGCCCCGGCGCCGCTCATCGCGACCGCGCTGCTCACGGCCTACGACAGCTCGGTGCCGATCTCGCTGTACGTCATCGCCGCCGCCCTGCTGACGCTGGTCGCGGTCGGGGTGGCCAAGGAGACGCGCGGCCGGGACCTCGACTCCCTCGACGGCGGGACGGCGCAGGACGCCCCGCTGGTCCGGTCCGGCCGGGCGGGCTGACCCGGGGCGGCCGCCGACCGCACCCTCGATGCGTGGACCCCGTCGCTGTCGGTGGCGGGGTCTACTGTCGTGACCGTGGGTGACGGGAGAGTGGTGACGGGGGTGCTGCACCATGTGGAGCTGTGGGTCGCGGATCCGGAGCGCGCGGACGCCGAGTGGGGCTGGCTGCTGGGCGAGCTCGGCTACGTCCCGTACCAGCGGTGGGAGGCGGGCCGCAGCTGGCGGCTGGGGGCGACCTATATCGTCGTCGAGCGGTCGCCGGATCTCGTCGCGGGGCGGCACGAGCGCCGCAGGGCGGGGCTGAACCACCTCGCCTTCCACGTGGCGGGCCGCGCGGAGCTGGACGCGCTGGTGACGCGCTCGCGGCTGCACGGCTGGACGTTGATGTTCCCCGAGCTGCACCCCCACGCCGGCGGCGAGGAGCACTACGCCGCCTATCTGGAGAACGGCGACGGGTTCGAGGTGGAGCTGGTCGCGGGCGCGGATCAGTCCTGATCCGCGGGGCCTGGCGGGTCCGGCCGCCCGGCCGCGAGCCGGTGCAGGCGCAGCGCGAGCTGGATCTCCAGTGCGCGCTCCGGGGACTGCCAGTCGGCGCCGAGCAGGTGGGAGACGCGCTCCAGGCGCTGCGCGACGGTGTTGACGTGCACGTGGAGGGCGTCCTTGGTGCGCACCGGGCTCATGCCGCTGGCGAAGTAGGCGTCCAGGGTGCGCACGAGATCGGTGCCCCGGCGTCCGTCGTAGTCGGCGACGGCGCCGATCGTGCGATGCACAAAGCCGTCGACGTCGCGCGACCCGGTCAGCAGCAGGCCGAGGAAGCCGAAGTCGTCGCCCGCGGCGCCCTCCCCGGCCCGGCCGAGGGCGCGCAGCGTGTCACCGCAGCGCTGCGCCTCCGCGTAGGCCAGGGCGACGGCGCCGGGAGCGCCGGCCGGCGTGCGGACGGGGCCCGAGGCCCCCACGGTGACGGCCGCCTGGACCGCCGTGCCCAGCTGCTGGGCGATGCGGCGGGCGGTGGCGGAGGCGTCGGAGCCCGGCTCCAGCGGGAGCATCAGCACCGTGCCGCCGTCGCGCGCCGCGGCCAGGCCCCTCCGTGTGGCGGCGAGGTGGGAGGCGGCCGACCAGAGCCGCTGCCGGTCGGCGGCGGCCCCGGCGTGCTCCTCGTCGACGCGGGCGGCGAGCACGATGTGCGGGGCGTCGAGGTCGGCGCGGAGCCTGCCCGCGCGTTCGCGCAGCAGTCCCGGGTCGCGGTGGGGGGCGTCGAGCAGGTCGTCCAGGAGTTCGCCGCGGAAGCGCTGCTCGGCCTCGGCGGCGGTGCGCCGGGCGAGCAGCAGCAGGGACGTCACCATCGCGGCCCGCTCCAGGGTGCGCTGGTCGACGGGGTCGAGCCCGGGGTGGCCGTGCAGCACGAGGGCGCCCAGCAGTTCGCCGCCCGCGGTGACGGCGGCCGTCCAGGTCTCGCCCTGCCGAACGGCGTGGCCGTCCTTCCGGGAGCGGGCGACGGCGTCGGCGAGCGCGTCGGGGACGGGGTCGCGCTCGGTGCCGACGACCCGCACCGTCCCGGAGAGCACCTCGGCGACGGCGTCCGCGACGTCGTCCACGCCGCCGCCGCGCAGGACGAGCTCGGTGAGCCGGTCGTGCACCTCGGAGGCCCGTTCGAGCACGGCGCTGTGGTTGCGGATGGTCTCGTTGGCGGTGCCGAGGTCGGCGAGCGCGGAGCGCGTCTCGTCCAGCAGGTTCGCGGTGTCGATGGCGACGGCTGCGAGCGAGGCGAGGGAGGCGAGCAGGGCGATCTGGCCGCGTTCGAAGACCCGGGCCCGGCGGTCCGCGGCGTACAGCACACCGATGACTCCGGTGCCCAGGACGAGGGGCACGCCGAGGATCGCCACCAGGCCCTCGTCGTGGACGGCCGAGTCGATCGGGTGGGTGTGCCGGAAGCGCTCGTCGTCGAAGTAGGACTCGGTGACGTAGGGCAGGGCGGTCTGGGCGACCAGGCCGCCGAGCCCCTCGCCCATGCCGAGCCGCACCCGCTGGAACTCGGCGGAGACCGACCCCTCGGTGACCCGCATGTAGGTGTCCCCGGCCTTGCGGTCGATCAGGCTGAGATAGGCGACGTCCGTGCCGAGCAGCGATCTGGCCCGCTGCACGATGGCCTGCAGCACCGAGTCCAGGTCGCGCAGCCCCGCGAGGTCGCCGGCCGTCTCGAAGAGTGCCGACAGCTCGGCCTCGCGCCGCCGCCGGTCCTCCAGCTCCGCCCGCACGCGCAGGGCCAGCAGCTTGGCCTGCTCCATCTCCGCGAGCACGGCGGACGCCGCGCCCTCCGCCCGGGCCGCGAGGACCGGCCGCTCGTACTCCTCTGCCGGTGCCCCGCGGGCGAGCAGCCGCAGGAAGGGCGCGTCGGAAGGGCTGTGGGGGGCCATGGTTCCGCCGTGGTCGTCGGGGGCTTCGTGTGGGTCGTGCGACACGTTGTCAGGGATACCGGCAGATCAGTGCGCCGTCCATCCACCGTCCATGCTGAGCGAGGCACCGGTGATGAAGGACGCCTGCGGCGAGCAGAGGTAGGCGGTGAGTTCGGCGACCTCCTCCGGCTCCACCAGCCGCTTCACGGCGGAGTCGGCGAGCATGATCTCGGTGACGACCCGCTCCGGCTCGATGCCGTGTGCCGCCGCCTGGTCGGCGATCTGGCGCTCGACGAGCGGGGTGCGCACATAGGCGGGGCTGATGCAGTTCGAGGTGACGCCCCGCGCGGCGCCTTCCAGGGCGGCGGTCTTGGAGAGCCCCTCGAGCCCGTGCTTGGCGGAGACGTAGGCGCTCTTGTAGGCCGAGGCCCGCAGTCCGTGGACGGAGGAGATGTTCACGATCCGGCCCCAGCCCTGCCCGTACATGTGCGGCAGCGCCCCGCGGATCAGCCGGAAGGGGGCCTCCAGCATCACCCGCAGCACGGTGGCGAAGACCTCGGGCGGGAAGTCCTCGATGGGGCGAACGAGCTGCAGCCCGGCGTTGTTGACCAGGATGTCGGTGCCCTCGGCGGCCTGCTCGGCGGCGTCGAGGTCGGTCAGGTCCAGGGTCAGGGTCTCCACGGCCCCGGGGCGGCCGCCCGCCGCCGCCTGTTCCGCGAGCTCGGCCAGGCCTTCGGCGTCCCGGTCCGCGGCCCGCACCTTGGCGCCTGCGGCGGCCAGACGCAGGACGCACGCGCGGCCGATGCCGCCGGCGGCACCGGTGACGAGCGCGGTGCGTCCGTCCAGGTCCGGCACTACGGACGGCGGGACGGAATCGGCTGCGGGACGGGGCGCGGGGGGCGTGAGCGTCATGCACTGCAGGCTAGGCAGCACGCGGGCCCCGACCGATGTGTGCGCCGCCCACACTCGCCGCACCGCCCGTGGGGGCCGCGCACACTCACTCCGGTGGCGGTCCGGCGGGCTCGAACCAGGTGGGGCCGTCGGACAGCGCGTGCTTGAGCCGCAGCCGCCCGTGGTTGTCGAGGTCGGGCAGGCCGTCCACGTCGAACCAGCCGACCTCAAGCGACTCGTCGTCCGCGACCCGGGCCTGCCCGCCGACGGCCCGGCAGAGGAAGGTGATGTCCACGTACTGGCAGCGATCCCCGTTCGGGTAGAGGACCGGGTCGATCGTCTGGACGAGGACGACACGCTCCGCGACCGCCCGCACCCCGGTCTCCTCCAGCACCTCGCGGACGGCGGTCGCGGCGGGTTGCTCGCCGGGTTCCGCGATACCGCCGATGAGGGACCAACGGCCGTTGTCCGCACGCCGGTTCAGCAGGACGCGGCCGTCGTCGTCGAGGACGACCGCCGTGACACCGGGCAGGAGCAGCTGCCGGTGGCCGACGAGGGCCCGCAGCTCGCGAAGGAATTCGGGAATCGGCACGACGCCGAGCCTACGTCCTCGGCCGCGCCCTCCCGTGGACCGCGCCCGCGGTCGCGGCACTTGCCGTTCGGGCACAGGACCTCCACATCCGAAGGCCCCAGCGGTTACGGTGACCCCCGGGGTCGGGGGTTCCCCGGGGGTCAGGGGGGTGCGGGTGATGGACACGCGAACCGGTGGCGCGCGGCCGAACGCGGGGAGTGCCGTGGGCGGCCTGACGGAACGCCCGCGCTCCGGATGGACGGACGCCGTCGGCGCGCTGGTCCTCGCCGGCTGCGCGGTGTGGTCGCTGATCGCCGCGGCGGGCCGCCCGGCCCGCCCGGAAGGGGTGCTCCTGGCCATCCTCGCGGTCGCGGCCGGATACGCGGCGGGTCGCATCGGCGGCGCCCTGCGGCCGGTTGCCGTCCCCGCCGTGGCCGCCCTCACGGCGGTCCTCCTGGTGGTCGCCCCGCCCGGACGGCTGTCCGGCGGCCCGGACACCCCGCCGCTCGGGTACGCCAACGCCGACGCCGCGCTGATGGTGCTCGCCACCGGCGCCGCCTGCTGCGCCGCCTGGTCGGCTCGGTCACGCCCGCTCCGGGTGGGCCTGCGCCTGCTCGGTGCCGCCGCGGCCGGGTTCGCGCTCGCCGTCGGCTCCGCGGCGGGCTTCGCCGCGTGCCTCGGGGTGGTCCTGTGCTCCCTCGCCGCCGACCGCATGCGCCGCGCGCTCGGTCTCGCCGGCCTGGCCCTGGCCCTCGTCGTGGCGGTCGGCGGCACGTGCGCGGTCGCCGTCGACGCCCTGCCGCCCGGCCTGTCGGCCTCGCTGTCGGGGCAGCTCACCCCGGCCCGGGTCCGGCTGTGGCACGACGCACTGGAGACCGCCCGGGAACATCCCGTACGCGGGATCGGCCCGGGCCGCTTCGCCGAGGCGGGCGCGGGAACGGCGCCGTCGGCGGCCGGCGCAGGCACCCCGCGGTCGGCGCCCCTGCAACTGGCCGCGGAGCAGGGCGTGCCGGGCGTCGCCCTGCTCGGCGCCTCCTGCGTCTGGCTGCTCTGGGCCCTCCAGCGCTCCCCGCGCCCGGCCCCGGTGGTCCTGACCGCCGCGGCCGCGCTGACCGGCCTCGCCATGCAGTCGGCCGTCGACCACGTCCTCGGCTACCCCGTCGTCACCGCCGGCGCCGGTCTCCTCGCCGGGCTCGCCACCTCCCGCCCGCTCAGCGCCGCCCCGGACCACGGCGTGGACCGCCCTTGAGTTCAGGCGTGCTCCGCCGCCCCACGGGCGGCAGGGCTCATTGCCTCACCCCGGGGGGCCGTCGTAGCATCGTGCACCGGAGTGGTGAATCGATTCGACGAATCGATTCACCACTCGTACCGGTACAGGGGCCGCGAAGGAGCCGCATGACCACCATCAAGGACGTCGCCCGGCGCGCCGGGGTCGCGCCCAGCACCGTGTCCTACGTCTTGAGCGGCTCTCGCAAGATCTCCGAGGACACCCGCCGCACCGTGCAGCAGGCGATCGACGAGCTCGGCTACCACCCGCGCGCAAGCGCCCGCACCCTGCGCAGCACACGCACCAACGTGCTGGCGCTCGCGCTCCCCCGCGTCGCGGGCGGCTACCGGGCGGTCGACGGGCGCTTCGCGATCGAGATCAGCGACGCGGCCCGCGCCCACGGGTACGACGTCCTGCTCATGACCGCGCAGGAGGGTGTGCCGGGGCTGCGCCGCATCGCACGCAGCGCCCAGGCGGACGCCGCGATCCTGATGGCCGTCGAGATGGACGACCCGCGCATCGCCGCCATGCTCGAACTCGGCTTTCCCGCCGCGCTGCTGGGACGGTCCGCCGACGACGCCGCGCTGCCGTGGACGGACCTGGACTGGGAGGCGGCCGCCACCCTCGCCGTCCGTGAACTCGTCGCCGCCGGGCACCGGGACATCGCGTACCTGGCCACCACCGAGCGCGAGATCCAGGCGCGGCGCGGCTACGCGATCCGGGGCCTTGCCGGTGCCCGCCGTACGGCGCCGGAGACCGGCGCCGACGTGCGCCTGCACCAGTCGACCGGGGACATGGCGCGGCTGGCGCGGCGCATCGGCACGCTGCTGCACGGGGAGCGCCCGCCCACCGCGCTGGTCGTGCAGCACGTCGCCGCGCTCCCGCACATCCTCGCCGCCGTTGCCGCGGAGGGACTGCGGGTGCCCGAGGACCTGGCGGTCGTGGCGGTCGGCAACCTCCCCGACGACCTGGGGGGTCAGGACCTGCCGCGCATCGAACTGCCGGTCCCGGAGATGTCCGCCGCGGTGACACGGCTCGCCGTGGAGGCCATCGCCGCCCGCGCGCAGGGCACGTCCCCCACCCCGCCCGGGCACCTGCTGATCCCCCCGGCGTTCGTACCGGGTCCGCGGCTCGCCCCGCCCGGCCCACGCGGGGCGAACGCCTGAACCCGGCGCCGTCCGCCCGCGTCCGCCGTTCTCCATCCGCCGCTCTTCGTTCTCCGTTCTCCGTTCGACCGACCGCGATCCACCCGAGCCCAGGGAGCACACCCCCATGTCCACCGATTTCCCGGTCTTCCCGCCCGGTTTCCGCTTCGGTGCCGCCACCGCCGCCTACCAGATCGAGGGCGCCCACGACGAGGACGGCCGCGGGCCGTCCATCTGGGACACCTTCAGCCACACCCCGGGCCGCACCGCCGAGGGCGCCACCGGTGACGTGGCCTGCGACCACTACCACCGTCACGCCGAGGACGTACGTCTCCTCTCCGACCTGGGCGTCGACTCCTACCGCTTCTCCGTCTCCTGGCCGCGTGTCGTCCCGCAGGGCCGCGGCGCCGTCAACGGCAAGGGCCTGGACTTCTACGACCGCCTCACCGACGACCTTCTCGCCGTGGGAATCGCCCCCGCCGTGACGCTCTACCACTGGGACCTCCCGCAGGCCCTGGAGGACGAGGGCGGCTGGCGCAACCGCGCGACGGCCGAGGCCTTCGCCGAGTACACGGCCGCCGTGGCCGAGCGGCTCGGGGACCGCGTGGAGCGCTGGATCACCCTCAACGAGCCCTACTGCTCGGCCTTCGTCGGCTACGCCGAGGGCCGGCACGCCCCCGGCGCCCAGGAGGGCACCGGCGCGCTGGCCGCCGCCCACCACCTGCTGCTCGGCCACGGCCTGGCCGTGCGCGCCCTGCGCGAGGCGGGCGCCCGCGAGGTCGGCATCACCCTCAACCTCGACCGCATCGAGGCCGCGAGCGACTCCCCCGCGGACCTGGCCGCGCTGCGCCGGGCCGAGACGCTGCACAACGACACGTGGACCGAACCGCTGTTCGCCGGCCGCTACCCCGCGGGCGAGGCCGAGACGTGGGGCGCGCTCGCCGACGGCTCGTACCGCCGAGAGGGCGACCTGGAGGTCATCGGGGCGCCGCTGGACTTCGTGGGCCTCAACTTCTACCGCCCCCTCACCGTCGTCGACGCCTCGCACCGCGAGCCCGACCCGGCCCGCCGTACCGCCGTCGACATCGGCGTGCGCGAGACCGACCCGTACGGGACGCGCCACACCACCATGGGCTGGCCCGTCGTCCCGGAGTCCTTCACGGCGCTGCTGCTGGAGCTCAAGGAGCGCTACCCCTCGCTGCCGCCCGCCTTCATCACGGAGAACGGCTCGGCCGAGGCCGACGTCGTCTCCGCCGACGGCCGCGTCGACGACGCCGACCGCGTGGCCTACCTGCGCGACCACCTCCACGCGCTCCTCGCCGCGATGGACGCGGGCATGGACGTGCGCGGCTACTACGTCTGGTCGCTGCTGGACAACTTCGAGTGGGCCCGGGGCTACGGCCAGCGCTTCGGCATCGTGCACGTCGACTACGACAACGGCGCCAAGCGCACGCCCAAGGCCAGCTACGGCTGGTACCGCGACCTGATCGGCGCCCACCGGGCGGGACGGCAGGAGCAGTCGTGAAGTTCACCGACGGCTTCTGGATGATGCGCCCGGGCGTCACGGCGAAGTACGCGACCTCCGTCGCCGACGCCTCGGTCGCAAACGACCGGATCGTCCTGCACGCCCCGGTGAAACCGGTGCACCGGCGCGGCGACACGCTCAACAGCCCGCTGCTGACGGTGGAGTGCTGGTCCCCCGCCGAGGGCGTGATCGGGGTGCGCACCACCCACCACGCGGGGAAGGCCCGCCGCGGCCCGGAGTTCGGCCTGCCGGGCGCCGCGGAGGGCGGCGCCGGGAAGACCTCCCGCGACGGCTCGGTGCTCGAACTGGCCTCGGGCGGACTGACGCTGCGCGTCGACACCTCTGCCCCGTGGAGGCTGGACTTCACGGCGGGCGGCCGCACCCTCACCTCGGCCGGCGCCCGCGGCACGGGCTTCGCCACCGACGCGGACGACCGGCACTACATGGTCGCCCAGCTCTCGCTCGGCGTCGGCGAGACGGTGTACGGGCTCGGCGAGCGCTTCACCCCGTTCGTGAAGAACGGCCAGACCGTGGACATCTGGCAGGCGGACGGCGGCACGATCAGCGAGCAGGCGTACAAGAACGTCCCGTTCCACCTCACCAACCGCGGCTACGGCGTCTTCGTCAACCACCCCGGCAGGGTCTCTTACGAGGTCGGCTCCGAGGTGGTCGACCAGGTGCAGTTCAGCGTCGAGGACCAGTCGCTGGAGTACTTCGTCGTCCACGGGTCCACCCCGAAGGAGATCCTGGCCCGCTACACGGCCCTCACCGGCCGCCCCGCGCTGCCGCCGGCCTGGTCGTTCGGCCTGTGGCTGTCGACCTCCTTCACCACCTCCTACGACGAGGCGACCGTCAGCCACTTCGTGCGGGGGATGGCGGACCGCGGGATCCCGCTGAGCGTCTTCCACTTCGACTGCTTCTGGATGCGCGAGTACCAGTGGAGCGACTTCACCTGGGACGCGGAGGTCTTCCCCGACCCCGAGGGCATGCTCGCCCGGCTCAAGGAGCGCGGGCTGCGCGTCTCCGCCTGGATCAACCCGTACATCGCGCAGAAGTCGGCGCTCTTCGCGGAGGGCATGCGCGAGGGCTTCCTCGTCATGCGGCCGAACGGCGACGTGTGGCAGTGGGACCTGTGGCAGCCGGGGATGGCGCTGGTCGACTTCACCAACCCCGCCGCCCGCGCCTGGTACGCGGAGAAACTGCGCGCGCTGCTGCGGCAGGGCGTCGACGTCTTCAAGACCGACTTCGGCGAGCGCATCCCGGTCGACGTGGTGTGGCACGACGGCTCCGACCCGGAGCGGATGCACAACTACTACGCGCAGCTCTACAACCAGGTCGTCTTCGACCTGCTGCGTGAGGAGCGCGGCGAGGGCGAGGCGGTGCTCTTCGCCCGCTCGGCGACCGCGGGCGGACAGCAGTTCCCGGTGCACTGGGGCGGCGACTGTGAGTCGACGTTCACGGCGATGGCGGACAGCCTGCGCGGCGGACTGTCGCTGGGACTGTCGGGCTTCGGCTTCTGGAGCCACGACATCGGCGGCTTCGAGGGCACGCCGGACCCGGCGCTGTTCAAGCGCTGGGTGCAGTTCGGCCTGCTGTCCTCGCACAGCCGGCTGCACGGCAGCAAGTCCTACCGCGTGCCGTGGGAGTTCGGGGAGGAGGCGGTCGCCGTCACCCGCGACTTCACCCGGCTGAAGAACCGCCTCATGCCGTACCTGTTCCGGGCGGCACTGCAGGCCCGTGACGAGGGCACGCCCATGATGCGGGCCATGGTGCTGGAGTTCCCCGACGACCCGGCCTGCCACCACCTCGACCGGCAGTACATGCTCGGCGACGACGTGCTGGTCGCCCCGGTCCTCAGCGCGGACGGCGAGGTCGAGTACTACGTCCCGGCCGGCACCTGGACGCACCTGCTGACCGGCGAGCGCGTGGAGGGCCCGGGCTGGCGGCGCGAGACGCACGGCTTCGACACGCTCCCGCTGCTGGCCAGGCCCGGCTCGGTGGTGCCCTTCGGCGCCTTCGAGGAGGCCCCGGAGTACGACTGGGCGGACGGGGTCACCCTGCGGGTGCACGCCCCGGCCGACGGCTCCGCGACCGTCACCGCCGTGCCGGCTCCGGACGGCTCCACGGCCGCCGTCTTCCGCGTGGGCCGTACGGGTGACACGGTCACGGTCGAGGCCCTGGGCGAGCGCCCGCCGGCCGCGCCGTGGAGCGTGCTGCTCGTCGGCGCGGACGTCACGGACGGGGTCGAGGGCGCCGTGTCGGCCGAGCGCACGGGGCTGGGCGTGCTCCTGACGTGCGCCGCGGGAACCGGGAGGGTGACGGCGCGCTGGTCGTGAGGACCGCGCACCGGCCGCTCCGGGCCTGCTCCCCGCCGCTGCCGGGCTAGGGGAGCAGGCCCAGCCGGCTGCGGATGGCCTGGACGGCGCCCTCGGCGTCGTCCACCGTGACGGTGAAGTGCCGGCCGTTGCCGAGGTCGATCACGACACCCGGCCCGCGGCGGACGACGACCGCGGTGCCCTGCTCGGGCCGCCAGCGGTATCCCCAGCCGCCCCAGTGGCGGGGGCTGACCAGGGGGGCGAGGTGGGCGTCGTTGATGTCCTCCCACCGGATCCGGCGGCGGGGCACACCGATGTGGCCGCAGCGCACCTGGAGCCCGTCACGGTCCACGTTCACGCGCACATGCGTGAACGCGAGGGTTCCGAACAGCACCAGCAGCCCCGCTGCGATGCAGCCCACCACCGACATGACCAGCGGCACTGTGCCCGAGGTGTAGGGCGCGGTCACGGCGAGCTCGATGCCGAGCGCCATGCAGGCCGCCCCCGCGGCCGCGAGGAGCCACTGGAAGCGGTTGCTCGCGTGGCCTGTCCACACCTGGGATGTACGCGCGTCGTCACGCTGCGCGTCCGTCATAGTGCGCAGCCTACTCATCCCACGGCGTATTGGCACCGTTGCACGGGGGGATACGCCGAGATGGCCCGGGCGCGCCGGGGCCCTGGGGGCGTACGGCGGGGATCGCCGGACGGGTCAGCGCGCCTCGGCCGCCGCGGGTAGGACGGCGGCGGCGCCGAGGGAACGGCCCTCGGCGTAGGCCAGGGCCTCCGGCGTGACGGCGCCCGCCCGGCCGCTGAGGATCACCGCGAGGCTTCCGGTGGGTGCCGCGTCCGGCCGCGGCTCGGCGCCGATCCGGCGGAGCGTCTGGGCGGCGACGGCGTCGGCCGAGCCGTACAGCAGCGCGGGGGCGGCCAGCGCGGCCCGGATACGGTCGGCGACCAGCTCGTAGTGCGTGCAGCCGAGGACGACCGCCTCGACGTCGGAGGGCGTGAGCGCCGCCGCCGCGGCGACGGCGGCGGCGGTCGCGGCCTCGTCGGCCCGGTCGACGGCGTCGGCGAGGCCGGGGCAGGGCACCTCGGTGATCTCGGCGCCGTTGCCGAAGTCCTCGATCAGTCCGCGCTGGTAGGGGCTGCCGGTGGTCGCCGGGGTCGCCCAGATCGCCACCTTGCGGGCCCCGGCGGCGGCCGGCTTGATCGCCGGGACGGTGCCGACGACCGGGACGGCGGGTTCCAGGGCCGCGCGCAGTGCGGGCAGCGCGTGCACGGTGGCGGTGTTGCAGGCCACGATCAGCGCCTGCGGACGGTGCTCGGCGGCGGCGAGGGCGCAGGCCAGGGCGTGCGCGGTGACGTCCTCGGGAGTGCGCGGGCCCCAGGGCATGCCGTCGGGGTCGGAGGAGAGCACCAGGTCCGCGTCGGGCCGCAGCCGGCGGATGGCGGCGGCCGCGGCGAGCAGGCCGATACCGGAGTCCATCAGCGCGATCTTCACGGGGCACAACCTTACGCGATGCGATCGTCGGCCCGCTCTGCGGCCATACCGGGGAAATGACGCACGTGGCGGGGCCACGGCGGCAGACTGCCCGAGTGACGTGGCTGACGTGGGTGACCGTGGTGTCGTTGCTGGCGTGGGTGTGGCTGCTGCTGGCGCAGGGGCTGTTCTGGCGGACGGACGTACGTCTGCCGGCCGTCGCGGCGGAGCCGCGGGAGTGGCCGGACGTGGCGGTGGTCGTCCCGGCGCGGGACGAGGCGGAGGTGCTGCCGGGGAGCCTGCCGAGCGTCCTGGCGCAGCGCTACCCGGGGCACGCCGAGGTCTTCCTGGTGGACGACGGCAGCAGCGACGGCACCGGGGAGCTGGCGCGCGGGCTGGCGGACCGGGCGGGCGGGCTGCCGCTGCGCGTGGTCTCGCCGGGGCCCGTCCCGGAGGGCTGGACGGGGAAGCTGTGGGCGGTGCGCCACGGCATCGAGGTGGCCACCTCGTCCGGCGGCCCGGGGTTCCTGCTGCTGACGGACGCCGACATCGCGCACGGCCCGGACTCGTTGCGCCGCCTGGTCGCCGCGGCTGAGGGCGCCGGTCTGGACATGGTGTCGCAGATGGCCCGGCTGCGGGTCGCCACCACCTGGGAGCGGCTGATCGTCCCGGCCTTCGTCTACTTCTTCGCCCAGCTGTACCCGTTCCGCCGGGTGAACCGGCCGCGCGGCAGGACCGCCGCGGCCGCCGGAGGATGCGTGCTGATCCGCCGCTCGGCGGTGGAGCGGGCGGGGGTGCCCGACGCGATCCGGCACGCGGTGATCGACGACGTGGCGCTGGCCCGCGCCGTCAAGCGGACCGGCGGCCGGATCTGGCTGGGCCTGGCCGACGAGGTCGACAGCGTCCGCCCCTACCCGGGCCTGTCCGAGCTGTGGCGGATGGTGTCGCGCAGCGCGTACGCGCAGTTGCGGCACAGCCCGGTCCTCCTGGCCGGCACGGTGCTCGGCCTGCTGCTGGTGTACGTGGTCCCGCCGCTGGCCGCGATCGGCGGGGCGCTCGCGGGCGACCGGTGGCTGTGCGCGGCGGGCGCGGCGGCGTGGGCCCTGATGTGCGGCACCTACCTGCCGATGCTCCGCTACTACCGGCAGCCGACCTGGCCGGCGCTGCTGCTGCCGTTCACGGCGGTCCTCTATCTGCTGATGACGGTCGACTCGGCGGTGCAGCACGGCCGGGGCCGCGGGGCCGCGTGGAAGGGCCGCACCTATGCGCGGCCGCGGCCCGACGACGCCTCGGCGTAGACGACGGCGAGCCGGGCGCCGACGGCCGCCGTGCCGTAGCGGCGCCGGGTGCGGTCGGCGAGGACCGTTGGCCGGCGCGCGGACAGCCGGGCGGCGGCCTCCACGAGCGCACGGCCGAGGGCGGGCGCGTCACCCGGTTCGACGAGCACCCCGCCGTCGTGCCCGACGAGTTCGGGCAGCGCGCCGGTGCGGGTCCCGACGACGGGGGTGCCGCAGCACAGCGCGTCCAGCGCGCGCACGCAGAAGCTCTCCACATGGCTCGCCATGAGGTAGAGGTCGGCGTGCGCGACGGTGTGCAGCGCCTCGGCGCGGCCGCGGGCCCGGCGCACCGTGACGAAGTGGGCCACTCCGCACGTGCGTATCAGCTCGCGCATGTCGGCGGGGAGTTCGGCGGACCCCTCGGCGACGACGTCCAGCCGCAGCCGCGGGTCCTTGACCCTGGCGGCGGCGAAGGCGTGGACCAGCACCTCCCAGCCCTCGTACGCCTCGAAGCGCCCGGCGGCCGCCACCCGCACGGGGTCCTGGCTGATCCGGGTCCGGGCGGGCACGGGCGGGAGCAACTCGGGGCCGACGGGGTGCGGGACGAGGCGGTGCCTGCCGGGGAGCCGGAGTTCGCCGAGCCTCAGCAGCACGGCGTCGCTGACCGCGAGGACGGCGGCGGCCTCGCGGTAGATGCGGGCACGGCCCCTTCGCGCGGGCCGTCCGGGAAGCGGGCGCGTGGGGTGGCCGAACAGGGACGGGTCGTCCTCGGTGAGGACGTACGGCAGCCCGGCGGACCGTGCGAGCCGGGGCAGCAGCTCCTGGGCACCCGGCAGATGGCCGTGGAGGAGGTCGAACCGGCCGCACTCGGCCGCCTCGTGGCGCAGCACGCCCGCTACGCGGCCCGCGGTGACCCGCCGTGCCATGGCGCCGCCGTGGGGGACGGCGACCTGGTAATGGTGCGGCCGCTCGGGATCGCGGCCGGCGTAGGGGAGCCCGCGGACCGCGGGCAGGGTCAACGCGTGGACGGCCACCACGTCGACGACGTCGGCGACGGCCGCCGCGGCCTTGTGCCATTCGTCGGGCCGTGTCGGCCGGTTCTGCCCGAAGAGCATGGCGACGCGCATGGCTCACTGTGGCATATCCGGGGCCTCCCGGGACGAAGTTCGCCGGAGTCACGGAAACGCCGCGTTCCTCCTTCGTGCGGGTGACCTGTTGGTGCGCGAGAGTGTCGGTCCCGTCACCCTCCGGCACCGTCCCGGCGGGTGCTTCCCCGCGCCCGCGTTCCCGCGCGCCAAGCGGTAACGCCCCAGGCCCAGCGCCTTTACGGGATCCGAACGGCGGCCACGGACCGATTTACTCCGATTCGATGGCAATACGGTTCAGCCGTCACTCACTGCACATGAAATGACCTGCTAATCGGTCTCCCCAACCAGCACATCGTGGGCTTAACTTATGGGCTATGACCTCCCCCCGCGGTTCTTACGGCGGTGGCTACTACACGTCGCCGTTCTTCCCCGACACCCCGATCTACGACAGCCTGGTCGCAGAGCGGGGCACCCCCCAGATCGCGCCGATCCGCGTCCCGTCCGCGTACGAGACCACCGGCAGCAATCTCCCGGCCCTGCCGGCCGCGCTCCCCGCGCTGCCCGCCGGTCCCTCCCACCACTCCTCCGCGCCGAGCACGCCGTCGTACTCCGGCTACTCGGCGCCCGGTTACCAGCAGCCCCAGCTGCAGCAGGCACCGGCGCCCTACATCCCGCAGCAGGCCACCGCGCCCCGGCCCGCGGCCTTCAACGGCGGGTACCAGACGCAGCAGGCCCCGCAGCAGTACCAGGGCCCGGCCGGCTACGAGCAGGTGCGTCCCGCGGCGGCCCCGCGTCCGGCGCCGCCGCGCCCCGTGGCGCCCACCGGCTACGACGAGCAGCCGTACCAGCGGCGCAACCTCGGCCAGGGCTACTACTCGGGCTGATGCCCGCGGGCGGCCCGGTCCCCGCCGACGGGTGACCGCGCCGCCTGGCACGATGGCGGAATGACGACTCCGACGCCGACACCCCGCCTCAGCGCACTGCACGTCCACCCCGTCAAGTCACTCGGTGGACAGCGGTTGTCCGAGGCAACGGTGGAGCCGTGGGGGCTCGCCGGAGACCGCCGGTGGATGCTCGCCGACGCTGCGGGACGATGCGTCACGCAGCGCGAGCAGCCCCGGCTGGCCCTGGCGCGCGCGGAGTCGTCCCCCGGCGGTGGGCTGCTGCTCACCGCCCCGGGGATGCCGGTGCTGGACATCGACGTACCGGAACCGTCCACGACGGTCCCGGTGCACCTATGGGGCGACAAGGTGGAGGCCGTGCCCGCGGGAGAGGCGGCCGCCGCCTGGTTCACCGGGTACCTGGGGACGGAGGTCGCCCTCGTCCACCTCGACGACCCCGGCCGCCGCCGCCCGATCGACCCGGACTACGCACGCCCCGGGGAGACCGTCAGCTTCGCCGACGGCTTCCCCCTGCTCGTGACGACCGAGGCCTCGCTGGCCGCCCTCAACGCGCTGATCGCCGCGGGCGACCACCCCGGGGAGGGGCCGCTGCCGATGGACCGCTTCCGTCCCAACGCCGTGATCGCGGGGACAGACGCCTGGGCCGAGGACACCTGGACCCGGATCCGCATCGGGGAAGTCGAATTCCGCGTGGTGAAGCCGTGTGGGCGTTGCGTGGTGACGACGACGGACCAGGACACGGCGGTCCGCGGCCGGGAGCCGCTGCGCACCCTCGCGCGCCACCGCAGATTCGGGGGCAGACTGGTTTTCGGACAGAATCTCGTGCCCGTACGACCCGGAACACTCCGGGTGGGCGACGCGTTGTCACGAGTGGAGTGAACGCGTCCCGAGACCGCGGCACGGTCCGGGCCCCCGACGGGTGCCGGCGTGAGACGGCCCCCCTCCCGCCCGGTCCATGACGCGCATGTGCCGTGCCATGTGCGGTACTTGGACGGTGACAGGGGGTGCGACGACCGATGACGGCCACGCACGTGCGGTGGTGGCGTTGGCGGAAGAACAGCCTGCGCCGCCGTTCCGACGTGTTCGAGGCCTGCGCGGGAGTCGCGGCGGGCTGCGCCATCGTCCTGGGTGCCCCGGCCGCGGGGCTGACGGCCGGGCTGGCCGTGGACCACTCCCTCCAGCACACCGTCAGCGTCCAGCACGCGGACCGCACGCAGGTCGCCGCCGTGGTGCTCAAGGCCGGACCGCGTGAGGCCGCCGACCCCGATCCCGAGTCCGGCCGCGTCCGCGAGGAACGCCGTGACGCCCTGGTCCGCTGGACCGCGCCGGACGGTCACGTGCACACCGCCCAGGTACGGGTGGGCGCCGCCCACGACAAGGGCGACCACGTGGCGATGTGGACCGACAAGTCCGGTGCCGTGCCCGCACCCGCGCCCCTGGACTCCCGCTCCGCCACCACGCACGCGATGCTCGCCGGCATCGGCACCTTCCTCGCCGCGGGCGTGCTGGGGTTGATGGGACGTCAGGTGCTCATGTGGCAGTTGATGCGCCGCAGGCTCGCCGAGTGGGAGCGCGAGTGGGCCGCTGCCGGCCAGAGCTGGGGCCGGGCCGGAGCGGGCGGCTGACCACACCGGGTACGCACGCCGGTGCCTGCGATCATCCGCAATCGGCCTCATCCGGCCGGATCCATCAGGTGATCCATCAGCATCTGGGTGCTGGCGCGCGCCCGGCGCGCGCTACCGTGGAGGCCCCCAGGTCGGCGCAGTGCAAGAGGACGGGGCAGAGCATCTCCATGGCACAGGGCGTGGTTCAGGTGACGCACACCAGCAGCTCGCGGTGGCGCCGCCGCACGGGAGAGTACGAGAGCCTCGCCGCGGCCCTGGATGCGGCCGCCGAGGGCGATGTGCTCTCGGTCAACCCCGGGACCTACCGGGAGAACCTCGTCGTGGAGAAGGTCATAACGCTCCGCGCGGCCGAGGGGCCGGGCTCCGTGCGGATCGCCCCGCCGGCCGGTGTCGCCCTGACCGTCCGGGCCGCCGCGACGGTCCAGGACCTCTCCGTCGAGGGCCAGGACACCTCCGCCGCCGCCCTGCTCGTCGAGGGTGCCACGCCCGAACTCACCGGACTGCGGGTCAGCACCCGTTCCGCGGTGGGCATAGAGGTCCGTGACGGGGCGCGCCCGACCGTGCGCCGCTGCACCGTGGACAACCCGGCCGGGCTCGGGATCAGCGTCCTGGAGGCCGCGGGCGGCCTGTTCGAGGAGTGCGAGGTGGTGGCCGCCGGCCAGACCGGCATCTCCGTGCGCGGCGGCTCCTCCCCGCGGCTGGAACGCTGCCGGGTGCGCAACGCCTCCGGCGCGGGAATCTCCCTCACCGGGGAGGGCACCGTGGCCGAGGCGGTCGGCTGCGAGGTGTACGAGGTCAAGGGCACCGGTGTGCAGGTCGCCTCGCGCGCCGCCGGACACCTCACCGAGTGCCAGGTGCACCGCACCACCGGCGACGGCATCACCCTGGACACCGACGCGGTCCTGACCCTCTCCGACTGCGACATCCACGACGTGCCCGAGAACGCCGTCGACCTGCGCTCCCGCGCGGTCCTCACCCTCACGCGCACCACGGTGCGGCGCTTCGGCCGCAACGGGCTCTCCGTCTGGGACCCGGGCACCCGGGTGGACGCCAACCAGTGCGAGATCCACGACAGCCAGGGCGACTACCCGGCGGTCTGGGTCAGCGACGGCGCGGCCGTCGTCCTCGACTCCTGCCGCGTGCGCGACGTCCCCGACGCCCTGTTCGTCCTCGACCGGGGCTCGCGCGCCGACGTCGTCGACAGCGACATCTCCCAGGTCCGCAACACCGCGGTCTCGGTCAGCGACGGCGCCACCGTGCAACTCGACGACTGCCGCATCCGCGAGGCCTCCACCGGCGCCTGGTTCCGCGACCACGGCAGCGGCGGCACGCTGTCCGCCTGCACCATCGACGACACGGCGACCGGTGTCATCGTGACGAAGGGCGCCGACCCCGCGTTGGAGCGCTGTGTCGTCACCAACCCGGCCGAGGCCGGGTTCTACGTCTCCGCGGGGGGCCGCGGCACCTTCACCGGCTGCCGGGTCACGGGCAGCCGGGGCTACGGCTTCCACATCATCGACGGGTGCCGCTCCACGCTCACCCGCTGCCGGACGGAACGCTGCGCACGCGGCGGTTACGAGTTCGCCGAGCCGGGCCCGGTGACGGAGGACTGCACCGGGGACCAGAGCGGTGAGCGCCGCACCCTGCCCGAATCGTCGGGGGTGCCCGCTCCGGCGGGTGAACGGCAGCCGGCGGCCGCGTCGTTCGGGCTGCTCGGCGGCCTGCCCGTGACACCGACCGGCGCCACCGGGGCGGCGGCCTCCCCCGCCCCGTCCCCGGCGGAGGACACCCGGCCCTCGGACGAGGTCCTGGCCGAACTCGACGCGCTGGTCGGCCTGGAGAACGTCAAGCGGGAGGTGCGCTCCCTGATCGACTTGATCGCGGTGGGCCGCAGACGCCTCGAGGCCGGGCTCAAGGCCCCCTCCCCGCGCCGCCACCTGGTCTTCACCGGCTCCCCCGGTACGGGCAAGACCACCGTCGCCCGGCTCTACGGCGAGATCCTGGCCACCCTGGGCGTGCTGGAGCGCGGCCACCTGGTGGAGGTTGCCCGCGTCGACCTGGTGGGCGAGCACATCGGCTCGACGGCCATCCGCACCCAGGAGGCCTTCGAACGTGCCCGGGGCGGGGTCCTGTTCATCGACGAGGCGTACGCCCTCGCCCCCGAGGACTCGGGCCGGGACTTCGGGCGGGAGGCGATCGACACCCTGGTGAAACTGATGGAGGACCACCGCGACGCCGTCGTGGTGATCGTCGCCGGCTACACGGCGGAGATGGAGCACTTCCTGTCCGCCAACCCCGGTGTCGCCTCCCGCTTCTCGCGGACCATCACCTTCGACGACTACACCCCGGTCGAACTGCTGCGGATCGTGCGGGCCCAGACCGAGGAGCACGAGTACCAGCTCTCCGAGGACACCGGCGAGGCGCTGTACAAGTACTTCACCGCGATCCCCAAGGGGCCGGCCTTCGGCAACGGCCGCACCGCCCGGCAGACCTTCGAGGCCATGGTCGAGCGCCACGCGGGCCGGCTCGCCCGGATCAGCGAGCCCAGCCATGAGGAGCTGCAACTGCTCTATCCCGAGGACCTCCCCCCGCTGCCCTGACCCTGTACGGGCAGCGTCCCCTCCGTGTTCCGGTGCAGCCAGCCGAGCAGGGAGCCGCGCTCGGCCGCGAAGGCCGGATCGGCATGGTAGTCGAAGTGGGTCAGCAGGGGCGCGGGCAGCGGGTGTTCCTCCGTCCGCCCGTACGCCGCGGGATCGGGCAGCGGCGCACGGTCGACCGGTGGCCCGGGCTCGTCGAGGTGGACCGGGCCGCCGATGGGATCCGTACGGCGCCACAGATTGCGCCAGGCGTGCAGCTCGACGTGGAGCGAGGTCAGGGCCGGGGGCCCGAAGTAGGCCGGGAACCAGCGCCCGTACAGCCGTCCCAGCGGAGAACCGTAGGTGAGCAGGGCGATCCTCGCCCTGGTCGCCGGATCCAGCTGCCAGACCGCCGCCGCGGCCAGGACGCTCCCCTGGGAGTGCCCGGAGAGGATGATCCGGCCGCGGTGCGCCCGCGTCCAGGTCGTCATGCGCCAGGTGAGGTCGGGCACGGCGCGCTCGGCGTAGCAGGGCGGGGCGAAGGGGTGCGCGGCGCGGGGCCAGAAGGTGCCCACGTCCCAGAGGATGCCGACGGTGCGGCGCGCCCCGGCGTCGCGGTAGGCCCTGCGGCCGAGCGCGATCAGGGCGACCACGCCGGCGCCGACCAGCCAGGAGCCGAGGTTCTGGGCGGCCTCGGCGACCGTGCGCACCCATCCGGGCGCGCCGGCCCCGGCGCGCCCGGGGACGGCACCGCTCAGCCAGGCCCCGGCGAGCGCCCCGGCACCCAGCAGAAAGGCCACGCCCCCGACGACCCCGACGAACAGGGCCGCCTGGTCGGTGAGTTCCGCCCTGGCCCGGGCCAGGGCGATCTGGCGGCTCCGCGCGGGCTCGTGCTCCTCCCCCGGGTAGTCGGCCTCCACCTTCGGCACCAGCGCCCTGGTCCGGCGCAGCAGGCGCCTGCCGCGCACGACGACCACCACGGCCAGCACCAGGAGCATCACCGGGATCGCCGAGGCCTGCCAGGACAGCAGCACGGGCGGCCCGGCGACGACGCCGCCCGCGCTGCCGGGCGTGGCACCGCGGTCGAGCCAGTCCGCGACCCGCTGGGCGATCCCTCCGGTGAGCACCCCGCCGAGGGAGCAGGCCATCAGGGCCACGGCAGGTCCGCCCAGACCGCGCAGCTCCGCCCGGCCGCCGCCTGAGCGGTGCATCAGATGGGCGACGCCCGCGAGCGCCATGAGCAACAGCCCCTGGGTGAGGGCGAGCCAGCCGAACGCCTCCCCGGACGGCAGCCGGCCGACGGCGCTCCAGCCCGGCCGGTGCCAGCAGGCGTACCCGGCCGCGGTCAGCAGCGCGGCGGCCGTCCCGCCGAGCATGACCCGGGCCAGCCGTGGATCCAGGGCCTCGTCCGGCGCGTGCTCGCTGCGTCCCATGCCGCACGTCACGGCGACCACCGCGACCGTCAACCCGGCCAGGGCGCCGGTCAGCAGCCAGCCGACGGCGGCGAGTATCCGGATCCCGCCCACGTCCATGTCCCGCTCCAGCGGGGGCACGACCAGCGCGACCGCCACCGTGAGCAGCCCGGCCGCCGTGTGGGCCGCGCGGAGCCGGGCCACCAGCCGCCGTCCGTACCAGAAGCCGCGCCGGGCCAGCGGCGTGACGTCCGGACTCTCGCGCTCGCCGGGATGCGGGCCGGGCAGGGGCCGCTGGGACTCGTAGGCGTACCAGGTGCGCCGGGAGAGCCACCAGAGCAACAGGGTCAGTCCGGCGGGCAGCGCGGCCCCCGCGGCGATCCGGCGCCCCGGCTCGCCGGCGGCGAGGAAGGAGAGCCAGCTCTTGCCGCCCGCGCAGGCGGCGTTGCCCGCGCACTGCCAGGCCACCAGGTCCATCGCGACCTCGCAGGCCGCGGCCACGAGCAGCACCGTCAGGGACAGCGCCAGCAGCCGCACCAGCACGTCGTACGCCCGGTCCATGCCCGGCCGGGAGACCGGCGGCCGCATCCAGTGGGCCAGATTGGCCACCATGAAGGGGAGCAGGAGCAGCCAGAGCGCGCGACTGCCGTCCCCGGACGTCAGATTGCACCAGGAGTAGGCGTCGGGCACCGGGCCCTCGCCGTACTCCTGCGAGCGGCGCTCCGCGTCGGCGTCGCCGGCACGCCGGTAGATCCCGGCGGTGTCGTCACCGCAGACGCGCGTGATGCGCGGGTCGTTGAGCATCGTCTGCGGCGTCGTCCCACCGACGCCGTGGACCAGCAGCTCGAGCGACAGCTCCGTTCGTACCGTATCCGACCGCATCGCGATCGCCTCCCGTACTTTCCCCGTGGCGCGCGTACGGCATCGCGCGTATTCAGAATCGGGCACACGTACCAGTACTGGACAGAGGTGTTCACGAATGCCACCCGAACGTGTCACGCGAGGCGCGTGTGGGACCGGTCACCCCGCGCCCTTCGCCCCCCTTCCCGCGGGGGAGGTCGTGGAAGGATGGCGAGACTGCCGGTCCGGGCAGCATCGGGATCACATCAGAGGATGGGACGGGACCTCGGGTGAGCGACAACCAGAACCTGCTCGCGGAACAGCGGCGTGCGCTGATCCTGGACGAGGTCCGGCGGCGCGGCGGGGTCCGGGTCAACGAGCTGACCCGGAGGCTGAACGTCTCGGACATGACCGTCCGCCGCGACCTCGACGCGCTCGCCCGTCAGGGCGTGGTCGAGAAGGTCCACGGCGGTGCCGTGCCGGTCGCCCCGGCCAGCAGCCACGAACCGGGCTTCGAGGCGAAGGCGGGCCTCGAGCCCGGGGCCAAGGAGGCCATCGCCCGCGCCGCCGCACGGCTGGTCACCCCCGGCAGCGCCATCGCCCTCACGGGCGGCACGACGACGTACGCGCTCGCCCACCATCTGCTCGACGTGCCCGACCTCACCGTGGTCACCAACTCCGTACGGGTCGCCGACGTCTTCCACTCCGCGGCCCGCGGCGCGGCCGCCGGCCGCGAGGGCGCCGCGACCGTCGTCCTCACCGGTGGTGTGCGCACCCCCTCGGACTCCCTCGTCGGCCCCGTCGCGGACCGGGCGATCGGCTCGCTCCACTTCGACCTGCTCTTCCTCGGCGTCCACGGGATCTCGGTCGAGGCGGGCCTGTCCACCCCCAACCTGGCCGAGGCGGAGACCAACCGGCGCTTCGTCCGCTCCGCCCGCCGGGTGGTCGTGATCGCCGACCACACCAAGTGGGGCACCGTGGGCCTGAGCTCCTTCGCCACGCTGGAGGACGTGGACACCCTCGTCACGGACGCGGGCATCCCCGAGGTGCTCCGGGCGGAGATCGCCGAGCACCTGTCGGACCTCGTCGTCGCCGGTGAGCCGGGGGACTACGAGTCGGGCACCGCCGCCGCGGGCGAGGGCCCCGCAGACAACTGACTGGCCATCAACTACCGTACGGCGCATGAAGCGCCGACTGCGCCCCACACGCCAGGTGGACCTGGGCTTCCTCGTCTCAGCGCCGCTCCGCCTCGTCTTCGCCGCCGACACCGCGGCGCCGCCCGAAGCCGTCCACGCCGCTCTCGCCAAGGACACCGAGGGCTGGACGGCGTGGTTCGACGCCGTCACGACCGCCGTACCGACCGCCACTGGCCGCACGGTCGGGCTGCGCGGAGGCATCCGCTTCGAGGAGACGGTCCTCGCCGACGAACCCCCGCGACGCTTCGCCTATCGCGCCGACGCGACCAACGCCCCCGGTCTGCGCGCCCTGCTGGAGGAGTGGGCGCTCTCCCCCACCGCTGTCGGCGGCACCCGTGTGCGCTGGACGTTCGCCGCCGACGGCCCGCCGGCCCTGCACACCTTCCTGCTGATGTCCCGGCCGGGCCTGGGCCTGTCGTTCCGTTCCGCGGTCCGCTCGCTTGACCGCCGGCTGGCCTCCTGAGCGGGGCCGGGGGCCTCAGGTCCGGGAGACGGTGCCGCAGTCCCCGGTCCCGGTCCGCTCGGCCGCGAGGTCCCTGCTGCGGTCGTAGGGGTCCACGGTGGGTCCCGACCGATCGGCGTCGTCACCCTGTGAGGCGTCGGAGGCGAACTGCGGGTGGAGCCAGCCGTCGTGGACGGTGCAGGCCGAGTTGGCGACGTCGTCCTCGTACCGGGTGACCGCGAACCTGCCGGGGGTGACCCGGTAGCGGGACGGGTCGGCGAACTCCACGTCCAGGACGCGGCGGATGATCGTCCGGGCGACCTCGGTGGATCCGGACCCCGCCTTCACCACGGGGTACACGAAGGTGTAGTCGGCGTGGACGGCCACGGCGCGGTCCTTGCCCTTCGTGAACGTCATCCGGCCGCGGGTCTTGACCACGTCTCCGGCCAGGGCGACTTCGGAGGGCTTGAAGCGCGTCGCGAGCCGGATCGGGTCGTTCTTCCCGGTCGGCTTGCTGAAGGCCGTCTCGAAACGGGTGCGCATCTCGCGCTGGCTCGGATCGAGCATCCCCAGCGCGGCGTCCGGCCGTTCCCCCCGAAGCGTGGCGGGGTCGAGGTTGGTGTCGACCAGGTACGCCTTGACGTTCTTCAGGGCCGCCGTCACCTGCGCCGACGTCATCCAGCCGGCAGGCCGCGCCCTCGGCGGGACGATCCCCGCGGCGCCGTCGGCGTACTGCTTCGCCGGGGAGCCGGCGAACGGGTCGCGGAGCGTGGGCGTGCCGGGGAAGGGCTCCGGCGAAGGGGCGCTCGTCGGCTCCGCCGTCTCCATGGGGAGCGGCGAGGAGTCCGGCGCCGCGCTGCCGTCGCCGGCGCGCATCATGTCGAGGGCCCAGCCCGGGTTCAGGGCGAACAGCAGCAGCCCGACGGCGACGAGGACCCCGACCAGCCCGAGCCCGCGGCGGCGCCGGTGGCCGCGCTCCTCGACCTGGTAGAGCGAGGGGCCGGTGCGCCAGCCCTCCGGCTGCGCGGGCGGCGGGTTGCCGCGTCCCCTGCGCTTGCCGCGGCGCGCGGCCTGCTCGTCCTGCTGCCGCAGCCGCTCGGTGACCATACGGGCGCGCGCGGAGGGTTCCTTGGGCGCGGACGCGCGGATGTCCGCCTCGGAGTCCCGTACGAAACGGTCCCAGACGTCGTCGGGAACGGAGGGCACGTCGTCGGGGGACGGCGGGGAGGTGGGCACCGGAGGCTCTTTCACGAGGTCGGGCGGACAGGCCTTTCTATAGCCGAACACAGGTTCCCCACAAGTCCCGTGGGCCCCGCTGCCCCCGCCATCGACGCCTCACCGGTACTCCGCCAGGCGCGGCCACACCCCCACGACGACCAGTACCGCGGCGATGCCGAGAAGACCCGCGGGAACCTCGGGCCAGCCGTCGAGCCCGGAGCGCGCGGCGTCCGTACGCGAGACGAAGTCGGCCTGCTGGTCCCGGGCGAGGGCGTCGAGTGTGGTCGCGAAGTCCCAGAAGTCGAAGCCCACCTCACCGCGCCCTACGTCCGTGAGCACCACGGCCGCCTCGTCGATCCGCTTGCCGGCCATCAGCTCCACGAGCTTGCGGTCGTCCGCGCGGAAGTGCCCGTAGCGCTCGTTGACGTCGGCGTACGCGGGACGCTCGTCCGCCGAGGCCCAGCCCCCGGGGGCGAGCAGTCCTCCCAGCCGCCGGTCGAGCGTGTCGAGTTCGGCGCGCTGCTGCGGCTCCGCGCCGTTGACGAGCCACCGGCTCTGGGCGGCGGCGGCCTCGGCCGCGACGGCGCGCGCCTGCGCGAGCCGCGACCAGGGGCGCAGTCCGTCACGGGTACCCGCGCCGAGGTCGGCGGCGGCTCCGGTGAAGGAGACCACCCCGGCCAGGGCGACACCGAGCACCACGGCCGTCGCGGCGGCCAGCGCCGGGTTGAACATGCGGCAGTAACGGCGCGTCAGGTCGCGCTGCCACCACAGGAGTACGGCGACGGCGGCCAGGCCGAGGACTCCGACGGCCACGGCCGAGCCCAGGGCGGCGTCCTGCGCGCCGCGCGAGGCCGCGACGGCCTGCGCGTCGTAGGCGTTCGCCAGCGCCGCGACCTTGGGCAGCAGATGGCTGTGCATGATGTCGCCCGCCTCCGCGGAGAAGGCGACGGCGACCGCCGGGGGGTGGCCCGCGGCCCGCTCGTGGTGCTGTTCGTCGACGTAGGCGGCACGGCCGCCGGCGTCGTCGTACCGCCCGAGCAGGTCGAGGATGCCGCGCACCTGCGCGGCGTGGGCCTCGTCGCCGCCGAGCTGCCGGAGGAGGTCGCTGGCCTGGGCGCGGCGCTGCTGCGCGGTGATGAGCGCGAGGAGCCGGTTGCCGACCGACACCTCGGGGTCGTCGGCCGCGTGCCCGGGCACGAGCTGGTTGGCGCGCTGGGCGTCCAGGTCCGCCAGCGCGAAGCCGAGTTCGGCGGCGACGGCGGCGCGGTGCGCGGAGGTGTCGCGCAACCGCTCCGCGTCCGACCGGACGCTGACGGCGCCGACGACGACGGCGAGGCACAGGGCGACGACGGCGACGAGTGCGGCGGTCGCCTGGACGACCAGCCGCGCCGGAGGCGGCAAGCGACGGCGTCGCGCCCGGACGGCCGGCGCCGGCGCCCGGGAAGCCGGCGGTGCGGACGCACCCGGCGCGCGGGGCGGCGGCGCGACCACCGCGGGCGCCACTTGAGAGATCGTCATATCGGGACGCTAAAAGCGCCCGGAGAAGGGAAGGCGGTACTCCGGCGGACCCCGGGTGACCACGGCGTAACAGAACGGAACGGGCTGACCGGGTCAGTCCGGCCAGCCCCCCGTCGCCAGGAAGGCGTCGATGGTGACGGCGTACGGCCCGATGTCCAGGCCCTGTTCGGCGACCCAGGCATCGGAATAGTACTTGTCCAGGTACCGGTCGCCGGGATCGCACAGCAAGGTGACGACACTGCCCGTGCGGCCCGCCGCGACCATCTCCGCGACGATCTTGAACGCGCCCCACAGCCCGGTCCCCGTCGACCCGCCGGCCTTGCGCCCGATGGCCGCCTCCAGGGCGCGTACCGCGGCCACGGAAGCCGCGTCCGGCACCTTCATCATGCGGTCGATCGCGCCGGGCACGAAACTCGGCTCCACCCTGGGCCGGCCGATGCCCTCGATCCGTGAACCCCGTTCGCAGCACACGGCGTCGTCGCCGCTCACCCAGCCGTCGAAGAACACCGAGTTCTCCGGGTCCGCGACGCACACCAGGGTGTCGTACTGCATGTAGTGGACGTAGCGGGCGATGGTGGCCGATGTGCCGCCGGTGCCGGCGGTCGCCACGATCCATGCCGGGCAGGGGTTCCGCTCCAGGCGCAGCTGCTGATAGATCGACTCGGCGATGTTGTTGTTGCCCCGCCAGTCGGTGGCGCGCTCGGCGTAGGTGAACTGGTCCATGTAGTGGCCGCCGCTCTCCTGCGCGAGGCGGGCGGACACCTCGTAGACCGTCCGCGGGTCGTCCACCAGGTGGCACCGGCCGCCGTGGAACTCGATCAGCCGCTGCTTCTCCCAGCTGGTCGTGCGCGGGATGACGGCGATGAACGGCACGCCGATCAGGGCGGCGAAGTACGCCTCGGACACCGCGGTCGAGCCGCTGGAGGCCTCGATGACGGGCTTGTCCGGCCGGATCCAGCCGTTGCACAGGCCGTAGAGGAAGAGCGAGCGGGCGAGGCGGTGCTTGAGGCTGCCGGTCGGGTGGGTCGACTCGTCCTTCAGATAGAGATCGACGCCCCAGGCATCGGGGAGCGGGAAGCGCAACAGGTGGGTGTCGGCGGAGCGGTTGGCGTCCGCCTGGACCTTCCGTACGGCCTCTTTGAGCCATCCTCGGTAGTCCGGGTCGGTCCGGTCCACGTCGACGGTGGACATGGCCTCCGCCGCCCTCCCACGGTCCTCTCGGTCACCCTTCTCGTTGCCGCCCACCTGCGCCGCCTTCCCTTCGCGCCTGAGTCCCGATCATAGGCAGACGCTGGTGCGGCGCCCTCCGGAACGGGCAGACTGCGACCCGGACGAAGGAGGGGATGCGCCGTGGCCGAAGCGGAGTTCAGCGCCACAGGGGTACGGATCGGACGGCGGCTGAGGTCGCTCACCCGGGGCGGGCAGGTCGTGATCCAGAACGGCCGCCTGGTGCTGCTCACCAGCCGCGGGCGGGAGATCGACAGCGCGCCGGTGGAGGACGTCCACGCGCTGACCCCGCGTTTCGCGGTGCGTCGCCGCACGCTGACCCGGCTCAACGGCACGGGCTACTTCCTGACCCTGCGCAAGCAGGGCACGGCTTCGGCGGGCCGCTTCCTGGACGCCCTGCGAGCCGCCCGGGAGCGCGTCGCGCGCCGTTGACGCGAAAGGAGCGGCACTCTCCGCGTTCACGGAGTTGCGGTAAGCATCCATCGGGGTGATCCTTGAGTGGCGTCACGGAGTCACTGCAGCAGTCACTCACAGCAATCCCGCAAAGGTGTTCCCATTCCATGCGGGCGGGGCATGCCCCGGTCACAGGGGCGCGCCCTCCACCGCGGAGGGAGTCGCAGCCGTGATCAGCTCAGAAGGCAGTAAGCGGCAGTGTGCTCTGGAACTTGAGGCACTGCCGTCCCGGATCCAGCAGGTACGCCGTATCGTCGCCGCTCAGCTGCGGTATTGGCGGCTGGACCCCCTGACCGACCCCACTCTGCTGGGTATCACCGAACTGCTCGGCAACGTCCACCGGCACGCCCGGCCGGACAAGCGCTGTTCCGTCGAGCTGAGCTTCGCCTCCGGCTGGCTCACCGTCGCCGTCTCGGACAACGATCCGCGCCTGCCGCGGGTCCGCGAGTTCGAGCCCCTGGCCACTTGCGGCCGCGGCCTCGCCATGGTCGTGTCGATGAGCGACAGCTGGGGCACCGAGACCCTCAACGACGGTGGCAAGGTCGTGTGGTTCACGCTCCGGGCCGAGGCCCCCGTCTCGCCCAGGGCGATGACCGAGCAGGTCTCGGCGGCGGTGGTCCGCAAGGTCGCCCCGCGGACGCTGCCGGTGCTCCCCGAGACGCCGGAGGCCTGGCCGCCGGTGCTCGATCGTCTGGTCCCGGCAGCGGCCGAACCGGTTCTGGTCTGACGCGCGGCCGCCGCACCCCTGGAGGGGCACGGCGGCCGTGGCCCTCCGGGCCGTCGTCGGCGGATTCGTCCCGCGGCGATGGCCCTCAGTACGTCCAGGCGCGCCGGGCCGGGCCGGGCGCCATCCGGCCAGAACCGGTGGCCCCCCGGGGAGCTCGCTCGGGCGGTTCCGCAGCCGGTCGCCCAGGCCCACGACCTCTTGCGACGGTCAGGGTCGGCAGCAGGTCGCAGGACCGGAAGACGAAGCCGACCCGCTGCCGGCGCAGCAGCGTCAACTGCCGGTCCCCGAGCGTGCCCAGCTCGGTGTCGCCGATCCATGCGGTCCCGGAGGTGAGGGTGTCCAGCCCGGCTTCGCAGTGCATGAGCGCGGACTTCCCGGATCCGAAGGGCCCATGATCGCGGTGAACCGTCCGGCGGGGAAGCCCACCGCGACCCCGTCCAGGGCGCGCACTCGGGCGGCGTCGCCCGTCCCGTAGGTCTTGACGGCGTCGACGACGCGGGCGGCGGTCATCGCTCCCCACCCTGGGAGAAGCGGCCGAACTGCTCGTCCAGGACGGACAGTCTGCGCCAGTACTCGTCCTCGTCGATCTCGCCCGCGGCGAAGCGGCGGCCCAGCACGGCGATCGGCGAGTGCTCGCCGATCGCCGCACGGGCGTGCCAGGGGCCGCGGCCCAGGCCCCGGCGCCACATGGTGCGGCGCAGCAGGAAGGCGACGCCCGCGATGACGGCGGCCCAGATGAGGGGGAAGAACAGAATCCAGGGGCCGGGTCCGCCGTCCCAGTGGTCGGCGAGCGAGGTCAGTGCGGTGGCGTCCATTGCGATGCGTCTCCTTGGTGATGCCGAGTTTCCCGTCATCACGAGACTGGTCCGTGCGGGGCCGCCGGTCGTCGTACGGCCAGCGGCACCTCGGGTACCACCCGGGGAGTACGGCCGCTGTCGGTGCCTGCGCCTAGCATGCGGATCATGTGGCGATGCACAGGTCTGCGATGGGTGTCCGGGGCCCCGGTATGGACCTGGTGGCACCCCCGCCTCGGCGACCGGCGCAGTCCCGTGCGCCTCGGTGACCCGCTGGCGCTCGCCGTGGAGCCGGGCGCGGTACGGCGGTGCACGGGCGTGTGGCGTTCGGGGCGCTGGACCCCGTGCCCGCGGGCCGCGGAGCTCCCCGCGCAGGCTCGCCGCGACCAGTGCGAGCAGTGCGCGGCGCTGGACCGCTCCCGTTCCGTGGCCGCGGACACCCGGCTGGACGACCCGCGGCCCTTCGCGGTGTACCTGGCCTGGTTCGGCCCGGGTCTGGGCAAGGTCGGCATCACCGCGGCCGAGCGGGGCAGCGCACGGCCGCTCGAACAGGCGGCGATCTGCTTCACGTTCCTCGGCCGCGGCCCCTTGATGGCCGCGCGCCGCGCCGAGTCGGTCCTCGGGACGGCGCTGGGCATCCCGGACCGGGTGTCGACGTCCGCCAAGCGTGCCGCCCGCGCCGCGCTGCCGCCCGCGGCCGCGCGGGAGTCCGGGCTGCGGGCGCTGCACGAGGCGGCGGCCGCGGTCCCCGACTGGCGGGACACACTGGCGGCCACCGCGTTCCAACCCGTCGACCATGCGGCGGTGTTCGGCCTGGAGCCCGACGCGCCGCGGGCGACCGCCGCGGTGACCGGGCTCGCTCCGGGGACCGCCCTGGACGGCACCGTCGTGGCCGTGGCCGGAGGGGACGTCTACCTCCGCACCGCCGGACCGGCCGGCGGTGTCCTGCTGCTCGACTCCCGCCTGGTGCCGGGATGGCCGCTGACCTCGCCGGCGCGGGGCATGCCGGCGCCGCCCGCCAAGGCTCTGCCACCGCCCACCGAGCCCCCGCAGCCGCTGTTCTGACGGACCGCCGGCGGCTTGCCGAGGGGCTAGGCGCCGAGCGCCGTGAGCGGATCGTCCAGCACCGGCTGCCAGGCCAGTTCGGCGGCTCCGACGAGGCTGTTGTGGTCCAGGGCGCAGGCGAGCAGCGGGACGCCGCCGCTGCGTCCCCACAGGCTCCGTTCGGCGACCACGGCGCGCAGCCGCTCCGGGTCCGCGTCGAGCAGCCAGCGGTGCAGTCCGCCGAGCAGGATCCGGTCGGGGTTGAGGACGTTGACCAGTCCCGCGAGTCCCTGACCGAGGTGGTCGATGAGGCGGTCGGCGGCGCTGCGCACGGCGGGGTCGTCGTACTCCTCACGGAGCAGGGCGCGGCACTGGTCGGGCAGCGAGCCCTCGGGGCCGGGGATCCGGCCGGCGGCCTCCAGGAAGGCGAGCGGGTCCACCTCGACGTCGAGGCAGCCACGGCTGCCGCAATGGCAGGGCCGTCCCTCGGGGTTTGCGGTGAGGTGACCGACCTCGAGGGCGAGTCCCGCACTGCCGGTGTGGAGCTTGCCGTGCAGGACGAGGGCACCGCCCACGCCGCGGTGGCCGGTGGCGACGACCAGCAGGTGTTCGGCTCCCTGTCCGGCGCCGTGCCGGTGCTCGGCGAGCGCGGCGACGTTGACGTCGTTGCCGACGAAGCACGGCGGCGGCGCCCCGTTGGGGGAGAGGAGGCCGGACCGCTCGATCTGCTCGCGGAGGATGGCCAGCACCGGTGCGCCCGCGGGCCACGCGAGGTGCAGGGGGTTGAGCGCGGCGCCCTCCGGCTCGGCGACGGCGGACGGCACGGCGAGGCCGACGCCCGCGCACGCCCGGCCGGCGGCGCTCAGCAGCTCCGCGCCGGCCTCGACGACGGCGCCGAGGACCCGGGCGGGATCCGCGGGCACGGTCATGGCGACCGGCTTGGACGCGAGGATGTGGCCGCCGAGTCCGACCAGGGCGGCACGGAACCCGTCGGCGTGGATCTGCGCGGCGAGGACGACGGGCCCCTCGGGGTTGACGGCGAGTCGGTGCGAGGGCCGGCCCTGCGCCCCGGCGGGTCCGCCCGGCCGGGTGTCGACACGGATCAGGCGCAGCGCCTCCAGCTCGGCGGCGACGGCCCCCGCGGTCGCCCGCGTCACACCGAGTTCGGCGGTGAGCACGGCGCGGGTGGGCGCGCGCCCGGTGTGCACGAGCGCGAGCGCGGGACCGAGCGCACCGCGGCCCCGCTCCAACCTTGTCCGAGTCTGGGTCACAGTCCTATTCTCACTTTGTGCCGAGCCTAAACAAAATACGGAGCGTACTCACCGGGCAAGATCGCGCAAGTCCACCGTCCCCGCTGCGGAGCCTCCGTGTCGCCCTGACCGCGTTCTTCGCCCTCGACGGATTCGTCTTCGCCGGCTGGGTCGTTCGCATCCCCGCCGTCAAGGAACAGGTCGGCGCGTCGGCGGGGGCCCTCGGTCTGGCGCTGCTCGGCGTGTCGGCGGGAGCGATCGTCACCATGATCCCCGGCGGACGGCTGTGCCGGCGCTTCGGGGCCCGGCGGGTGACCGTCGGCACCGGTGCCGTCCTGTCACTGAGCGTCGCGCTTCCCGCGTTCACCCACTCCCCCGTCACCCTGGGTCTCGTGCTGCTCCTGCTCGGCGTGGGCTTCGGCGGCATGAACGTCGCGATGAACACCGTCGCCGTCGACCTGGTGACCGCACTGCGGCGCCCCATCATGCCCGGTTTCCACGCGGCGTACAGTCTGGGCGGACTGGTCGGGGCGGGTGTCGGCGGACCGCTGGCCGCATGGCTGACGCCGGCCCAGCACCTTGTCGGCGTCGCAGTGTTCGGGCTCGTGGCCACGGTGCTGCTCGGGCGGCTCCTGCTGCGGCACGCGATCCCCCGAACCGTGGAGCGTACGCATCCCGCGGATCCGCCGGCCGCCACGGCGCGGAACGCGCACGGCACCGCGCGTCCCGGCGGCGCCCGGCGGATGGTCGCCGTCTTCGGGCTGATCGCCCTGTGCACCGCGTACGGCGAGGGGGCGCTCGCCGAGTGGGGTCCGCTCCATCTGCAGGAGGACCTGGACACCGGGCCGGCCCTCGCGGCCGCCGGATATGCCGCCGTCGCCCTCGCGATGACCGCCGGGCGGCTCTCCGGCACCGCCCTCCTGCTGCGGCTCGGCCCGACCCGGGCGGTGGTGCTGGGCGGACTGACGGCATGCGCCGGGATGCTGCTGGGCGCCTTCGGTCCGGCGGTCTGGCTCGTCCTGACCGGCTTCGCGCTCACCGGACTCGGGCTCGCCAACGTCTTCCCGGTGGCCATCGGCCGGGCCGGTGCCCTCGGCGGCCCCGGCGGTGTGGCCACCGCCTCCACCCTGGGGTACGCGGGCTTCCTGCTGGGGCCGCCCACCATCGGCTTCCTCGCCGACGGCTTCGGGCTGCCGGTCGCGCTGACCACGGTCGCCGCGCTGGCGGCGGTGGCCGCCGTGGTCGCGCACACGACCCGGCACGCGTCGGCTGCCGCCGGAGTCTGAGACGCCCGTCCGACACCGTCTCGCGGCCCGCAGGGCCCGGCCGGCCTCGGTGCCGCTCGGCCCGGCTGTCGGTGGCGGCTGCCACAATCACCCCATGGAGACAGCCGTGTTCATCGAGGCTCTGCGACGCGACGGCGCACTGCTCGCCGACGCCGCTGAAGCGGCCGGGCTCGACGCCGAGGTGCCGTCCTGCCCGGGCTGGCGCGTGCGCGAACTGGTCCGCCACCAGGGGGCCGTGCACCGCTGGGCGACCCGCTACGTGGCGGAGGGACGCCGACAGCCGGAGCCCATCGAGGCCGAGGCCCCGGCGGACGACGCCTCGCTGCTCCCCTGGTTCCGCGCAGGCCACGAGCGGCTGGTCGCGGCCCTCGATGCGGCACCCGCCGACCTGGAGTGCTGGTACTTCCTCAAGGCGCCCTCCCCGCGGGCCTTCTGGGCGCGGCGCCAGGCGCACGAGACGGCGATCCACCGGGTCGACGCGGAACTGGCCCTGGGCCGGGCTCCGTCCCCGATGGACCCGGGGTTCGCGGCCGACGGAGTCGACGAGTTGCTCGCGGGTTTCCACATCCGGCCGAGAAGCCGGGTCCGCAGCGAGACGCCCAGGACACTCCGCGTGCGCACGACGGACACCGACGCCGAGCGGGACGACTGGCTCGTGCGCATGTCGGCCGATCCCCTGGTCGTCGAGCGGTCCGCGCCGGGCGGGGCGGACTGCACGGTGAGCGGCACCGCCGAGGAGCTCTACCTCACCCTGTGGAACCGGGGCGCGTACGAGAAGCTGCTGGTGACGGGTGATGTCTCCGTGATCGACCTGTGGCGGCGCACAGCCGCGGTCGGCTGATCCGGCGCTCCACGTTCGGGACGGGACCCCGGATCGCCGGCGACGCCGTACGCCTTCAGACCTGCCCGAGCATCCGCTCCAGCACGGCACGCTGCACCGGCTTGACCTCTTCGTGGCGGGCCCGCCCGGCGTCGGTCAGCGCGACCCGCACCCCGCGGCGGTCCTCGCTGCAGATCCCACGGCTCACGAGGCCGTCCTTCTCCAGCCGGCCGACCAGCCGGGAGAGCGCGCTCTGGCTCAGATGCACCCGGTCCGCGAGTTCCTGGACGCGGTAGGTGCATCCACCCTCGTCCGGGTTGCCCTCGGCGAGCAGGTCGAGCACCTCGAAGTCGCTCGCACCCAGTCCGTGCGGGTTCAGCTCACGGTCGAGTTCGCACGCTGTGCGCGCGTGCAGGGAGAGGACCTCCCGCCACCGCTCAACGAGCACATGCTCACTCTTCACGCCGGTCATGGCCGCAGGATAGCAGAAAAACAACACTAGATGTACGCACATTAAATGCGCTTGCATCTGATGCATGTGCATGTAGTGTTCCTCGGCATGACCTCTCCGCACACCGCCGTCCCCGGTACCGACGGGCGCTGGAGCGCCCGGCAGTGGGGGACCCTGCTGGTGCTCTGCGCCGCGCTCTTCCTCGACGCCCTCGACGTCTCGATGGTCGGCGTGGCCCTCCCGTCCATCGCGGACGACCTCGACCTGTCCACGTCGTCGCTGCAGTGGGTGGTCAGCGGCTACATCCTCGGCTACGGGGGTCTGCTGCTGCTCGGCGGCCGCGCCGCCGACCTGCTCGGACGGCGCCGGGTCTTCCTCGTCGCGCTCGGCGTGTTCGCCGCCGCCTCCCTGCTCGGCGGGCTCGTCGACTCCGGTGAACTCCTCGTCGCCAGCCGCTTCGTCAAGGGCCTGAGCGCCGCGTTCACCGCCCCGGCGGGCCTGTCCATCATCACCACGACCTTCGCCGAGGGACCGGTCCGCAACCGCGCCCTCAGCATCTACACCACCTGCGGCGCGACCGGCTTCTCCATGGGCCTTGTCCTGTCCGGCCTGCTCACCGAGGTGGGCTGGCGCTGGACGATGCTGCTGCCCGCGCCCGTCGCGGTCCTGGCCCTCGTGGCCGGCATCAAGCTGATCCCGTCGAGCCCCCGCGAGCGCCACACCGGCCGCGGCTACGACCTGCCCGGGGCCCTCACCGGCACGAGTGCGATGCTGTTGCTGGTCTTCACCGTCGTCGAGGCCCCCGAAGCGGGATGGAGTTCGGCCCGCACCCTGCTCTCCTTCGCCGCCGTCGCCGTCCTCCTGGCCGCCTTCGCCGTGATCGAGCACCGCAGCAGCCACCCCCTCATCCGGCTGGGCATCCTGCGCTCGCCCCACCAGATCCGCGCCAATCTGGGCGGCGCCGCCTTCTTCGGCTCCTATGTGGGCTTCCAGTTCCTCGTCACGCAGTACATGCAGTCGCTGCTCGGCTGGTCGGCGCTGCAGACCGCACTGGCCTTCCTGCCCGCGGGCGCGCTGGTGGCGCTCGCCTCCACACGGATCGGCCCGCTGGTGGACCGCTTCGGGACGCCGCGGGTGATCGCCACCGGATTCACCCTGCTCTTCCTGGGCTACGTGCTCTTCCTGCGCGTCGACCTCAGCCCGAACTTCGCCGTGGTCATCCTGCCGTCCATGCTTCTGCTCGGCGCCGCGTGCGCGCTGGTCTTCCCGTCGCTCAACATCCAGGCCACCAACGGGGTGCGCGACGAGGAGCAGGGCATGGTCTCCGGCCTGCTCAACACCTCTTTCCAGGTGGGTGGCGCCATCTTCCTCGCGGTCGTCACGGCGGCGATCACCGCCGGTTCCGGCGACGGGCCCCCGGCCTCCCCGCAGGCCGTGCTCGACAGCTTCCGGCCCGGCCTGGTCGTGGTCGGCGCGATCGCCCTGGCGGGGCTGCTGATCACCCTCACGGGGCTGCGCCGCAGGGCGTCGTACGGAATCGTGGTCGCCTCCTCCGACGGCCTCGCGCCGGTCGACGAGGAGCGCAAGGTCCCGGTGCGGGACTGACCGGCCCGCCGTCCGGGGCCCGCGCGGACCACCGTCCGCGCGGGCCCTTCGGCTCAGCCGAGCCAGCCGGGCCGCACCAGGCCGGACTCGTAGGCGAGGACGACGAGCTGGGCCCGGTCCCGGGCGCCGAGCTTCACCATCGTGCGGCTGACGTGCGTCTTGGCGGTGAGCGGGCTCACCACCAGCCGGCGCGCGATCTCCTCGTTGGACAGGCCGATCCCGACCAGGGCCATCACCTCGCGCTCCCGCTCGGTGAGCCGCTCCAGTCCCGCGGCGGCCGAGGGTTCCTTGGACCGCGCGGCGAACTCGGCGATGAGCCGCCGGGTCACGCCGGGCGACAGCAGCGCGTCGCCGTCCACCACCGCCCTTACGGCACGCACCAGTTCCTCCGGCTCGGTGTCCTTGACCAGGAAGCCGGAGGCACCCGCCCGGATGGCCTCGAAGACATACTCGTCGAGCTCGAACGTGGTGAGGATGACGACCTTGACCTCGCTCAGCGCGGCGTCCTCGGTGATCCGCCGGGTGGCCTCGAGGCCGTCCATGACCGGCATGCGGATGTCCATCAGCACCGCGTCCGGGGTGAGTTCGCGGACCAGGCCCAGCGCCTGGGCGCCGTCGGACGCCTCCCCCACGACCTCGATGTCGGGCTGGGCGTCCAGCAGGGCGGCGAAGCCCGCCCGCACCAGCATCTGGTCGTCGGCGAGCAGTACCCGGGTCATGGGTTCTCCTTGTCGGGGACGGACGCCGCCGCGGCGCGGGTGGTGAGCGGCAGAAGGGCCAGGACGCGGAAACCTCCGTCGGCGCGGGGCCCTGCCTCGACCGTGCCGCCGAGCGCCGCCGCACGCTCACGCATCCCGAGCAGCCCGTTGCCACCGCCGTCCGGGTCGTGGGCGTGGTCCGCGCCGGTGGTGGCGGGACCGTCGTCGTCGACCCGCAGTTCGACCGCGCCCCTGCGGCTGGTGATGCGTACGCGGGCGGTACGCGAGCCGGAGTGGCGGATGATGTTGGTCAGCGCCTCCTGGACGATGCGGAAGGCCGCCAGGTCCACGCCGGGCGGCAGGGCTCCGGCGCGGCCGTCGCGGGTGATGTCGACGGCCAGTCCCGCGCCCGCCGCCTGTTCGAGCAGTTCGGGCAGCCGGTCCAGGCCCGGGGCGGGCGAGCGCGGGGCCTCCCCGGGACCGCGCAGGGTGCCCAGCACCTGGCGCACCTCGCCGAGGGCCTCCTTGCTGGCGGCCTTGATGGTCGTCAGCGCCTGCCGGGCCTGCTCGGGGCGTTCGTCCATGAGGGCGAGTGCCACCCCCGCCTGCACGTTGATGACGGAGATGCTGTGGGCCAGGACGTCGTGCAGCTCGCGGGCGATGCGCAGCCGCTCCTCGTCGGCGCGGCGCCGCTCGGCCTCGGCCCGCTCCCGGCGCTCGCGGACGAACTGCTCCCGGCGCAGCCGCCACAGCTCCGCGACGGCGAGGATCGCCAGCAGCCAGGCGGCGGCCCCCGACACCTGGGCCCACGAGGCGGCACTGTCCCCCGGGGGCGGCAGCCAGCGGTACAGCCACACGGTGATGAGCAGGTAGGCCGTGTAGAGGGCGCCGGCGACGACCAGGACGGCTCTGCGGCGACCTGCGGCCACGGCCGTGAAGTAGGCGGCGACGATGCTGAGGAAGACGGGCCCGTACGGGTAACCGGCGGCGACGTACACGAGCGTCACGGCCGAGACGGCGGCCGCGACGGCGACGGGCGCGCGCCGGCGCCACAGGAGCAGCACGGGCCCGGCGAGCAGCAGCGCGTACCCGAAGTGGTCGGGGGTGACCCGGCCCCCCGCGTTGTGCGAGGCGGCCGTGCTCCCGACCACCTGGACGACGGCGATGACCAGCGACGAGACCCAGGGGCGGCGCAGGCGCCCGGCGCCGTGACCGCTGTCGGGCCCGTGTCGGCGCCACGGCGGCCCCCATGTCGGACGGCCTCCCGGTGTCACGTCGTCGGTCATGCGGCCACGCTAGACCGGGGCACGGCGGGTCGGCGTCCGGCCGGCGGGGTGACCGCGTCTACTCCCCGTGGAGTACGTGCCCACGGCGGAGCCCCGTCTGGTGCGCGAGGCCCGCGACGGCATGGTCGAAGAAGTCGTCGCGCGCCTCGACCACGTTGTTGAACTGGCCGAACACCTCGAAGCTCACGAGCCCGAAGAGCTGTGCCCAGGCGGACACGAAGGCCGGGATCACCGGTGGCGGCAGGTCGCCGTCCAGGTCCTTGCTGAGCCGCCACGCGTCGGCGTGGACGGCCTCGGACAGCGTGGCGTCGGCCGGGGGCACGGCGAGCGCGCCGGTGGTGTGGGCCTCCTCGGCCACGGCGAGGAGCGCGAGCCCGACCCGGGACGCGGGTCCGATCGTGTCGAGCGGGGCGGAGTAGCCGGGCACGGGAGAGCCGTAGATGAGGGCGTACTCGTGCGGATGGGCGAGGGCCCAGCGGCGCACGGCCCGGCAGACCTCGCTCCAGCGCTCCACGGGGTCGGTGCCGCCCGCACGGGCGAGGGCCTCCTCCGCGGCGGCGCCCACGGCGTCGTAGGCGTCGACGATGAGGGCGGTGAGCAAATCGTCCCGGCTGGGGAAGTACCGGTAGAGCGCGGACGAGACCATGCCCAGCTCCCGCGCGACGGCGCGCAGCGAGAGCCTCGTGGCGCCCTCGTCGGCGAGCTGTCGGCGCGCCTCTTCCTTGATGGCCGCGGTCACTTCGTCGCGGGCCCGTTCCCTGGCGGTTCGGATGACGCTCATGGGATCAGTGTAGGCGCGATCGGAGCAACGACCAAGAACGAGAGCAGTGCTCTTGCCATGGAGCGCGAGGGCGTGCACACTGTTCTCAAGCGAGAGCACCGCTCACGGACCGCTTCGGGTCCACGGTTCGCACGCCACGGAGGAGTCCCGATGTCCGAGCACGTCATCAAGCCCGGCTGGTTCACGATCAACGTCTTCAACCGCACGGTGGCCTGGCTGACCCGCCGGGGCCTCAGCGTGTGGGGCTCCCGTGTGCTGGCCGTCCGCGGCCGCAAGAGCGGGGAATGGCGGCGCACCCCCGTCAACCTGCTGGTGGTGAACGGGGAGCGCTACCTCGTGGCGCCCCGCGGGCACGTCCAGTGGACGCACAACATGCGGGCCGCCGGCGGCGGTCGACTGCTGCTGGGCAAGCGGGTCGAGGAGTTCAGCGCGACCGAGGTCGCCGACGACGCCAAGCCCGAGGTGCTGCGTGCCTACCTCAAGCGATGGAAGGCCGAGGTGGGCGTGTTCTTCGGCGGTGTGGGGGCCGGCTCCACCGACGAGGAACTGCGTGCCATAGCCCACAAGCACCCGGTCTTCCGCATCACCGAACTCCGGCCCCTCAGCTGAAGCGGACCTCCACCTTCTCGAATCCCAGCGAGGTCAGCAGCCGTTCCAGCATGGCCCGGGTGTTGGTCTCCGCACGCTTCGTCAGCTCGGTGGAGTTGGCCGCCTGCTGGATCTTCTTGGCGGCGAGTTGCTGGACCTGCTGCTCGTCCCCGGGGTGCGAGGAGAAGAAGTCGCCGAGCCGGTCGAAGAAGCCGCGCTCCTGGGCGACCACGTAGGAACGGTCGGGGTCGAGCGACGCCCGCTCGAGGCGGGCGTGGGGCAGGGTGAGGACCGCGGAGGTCCGGTCCTCGGAGACCGTGACGCCCTTCGGGCCCACCTCGCCGAGGTCCACGTAGGCGTCGACACTGCCGGCCCCCACGTAGAGCGTGCGCCTGCCGCGCACCGCGTCGGGAAGGAACTTCGCGTCCTTCTCCAGGTCGACCACGACCTGGAACTCGCCGCTGGCTCCCTCGAAGCGGCTCATGTCCTGGATCGCCTTGAGCACCACGGGGCCGGTACGGTCCTTGGTCTCCTCGGCGAAGGGGTTGGGCAGACCAGGTATCAGGTCGGCGCGTGCGACCAGAAACAGAAGTCCGCCGAGCACCACCAGCCCGGTGAGCGTACGCACCCACCACGGCAGTCTTCCGTCCACATTCCTCAAGGGCATGACGAGGACACCTCCCACAAGTTGTCTGCCCCTCAACTCCCCCTTTATGGCGTGCCGGAGGGTGTCAACGCAAGATCAATCGGCCCAAGATCGATCGATGTGGGATCAGCCGCGGTCGAAGGACTCCAGTGCGCGACGGGCCAGCGGATGGGTACGGACGAAATCGGCGAGCGAGCTGGATCCGCGGGTGATCTTGGCGAAGGCGTTCCACGCCGGCGGGAGGGTGGTGAGTGCGGCGTGCAGGAGACCGGGGCGCTTCTCGAAGATGCTCAGCATGCGGCGGCCGACGCCCATCTCGACGCCGAGACCGGCCTTGACGGCGAACGCGTAGTTCAGGGCCTGGCGACGCGCGTCCACCGCGTCGTGCGCCTCGGCGATCCGCACCGCCCACTCCCCCGCCAGGCGGCCGGAGCGCAGGGCGAAAGAGATGCCCTCGCGGGTCCACGGCTCCAGCAGTCCGGCCGCGTCACCGCACACCAGCACGCGGCCGCGGGAGAGCGGGGAGTCGTCGGCGCGACACCGGGTGAGATGACCGGAGGAGATGCTCGGTTCGAAGCCGGCCAGACCGAGCCGGCCGACGAAGTCCTCCAGATAGCGCTTGGTGGCGGCGCCGTCGCCGCGCGCCGAGATGACGCCGACGGTCAGGGTGTCGCCCTTGGGGAAGACCCAGCCGTAACTGCCGGGCAGCGGGCCCCAGTCGATGAGCACCCGCCCCGCCCAGTCCTCTGCGACCTCCGCGGGCACCGGGATCTCGGCCTCCAGTCCCAGGTCCACCTGCGCCATCTTGACGCCGACGTGGGCGCCTATCCGGCTGGCCGATCCGTCGGCCCCGACCACGGCCCGGGCGAGGATCGTCTCGCCGTCGTTGAGGACCACCGCGACGGTCCGCCGGTCCGGGACGGAGGTGCCGTGCTGCTCGACCCGGGAGACCGAGGCCCCGGTCCGCAACTGCGCGCCCGCGTCGACGGCCGCGTCCACCAGCCGGGCGTCGAACTCGGGCCGGTTGATCAGCCCGAACAGCATCTGCCGGGAGCGGCGGGTCCGGCCGAGCCGGCCGTTGAGGCTGAAGGTCACCGCGTGCACCCGGTCGCGCAGCGGGAGCTCGAAGCCCGGTGGCAGCGCGTCTCGGGAGGGGCCGATGATGCCTCCGCCGCAGGTCTTGTAGCGGGGCAGTTCGGCCTTCTCCAGCAGGAGCACACGGCGTCCCGCACTCGCCGCGGCGTAGGCCGCCGAGGCCCCGGCCGGTCCGGCACCCACCACGACGACGTCCCACACCGCTGTGTCGTCGACGCCGTCCGCCGAACCGCCGTCCTGCGCCTGGTACTCGCTGCTCACGTGTGCTTCCGCTTCCGTTCGACCCGCCGACTGCCGTCACCCCTGCTCAGCCGCATACTAATCCGCGGGGTGAGCGAGGCGGCCTGTGGCACCATCGAACACGACCACCCGTCCACGAACATCGCGTTCGACGTGTCCCCATCAGGAGCGCCCATGTCCGCCGCACCACTCGCCGCAACCGTCGCCGCTCTGATGCCGCGGGCCCGGACCGAGCTGGCCGAGCTGGTGTCGTACCGCTCGGTCGCGGACCCCCGGCAGTTCCCCAGGAGCGAGTGCGAGCGGGCCGCCGGCTGGATCGCCGACGCGCTGCGCGCGGAGGGCTTCGAGGACGTCGCCCTGCTGGACACCCCGGACGGCACGCAGTCGGTGTACGGCTACCTGCCCGGCCCGGAGGGGGCGCCCACCGTGCTGCTGTACGCCCACTACGACGTGCAGCCGCCCCTGGACGAGGCCGGCTGGCTGTCGCCGCCGTTCGAGCTCACCGAGCGCGACGGCCGCTGGTACGGGCGCGGCGCGGCCGACTGCAAGGGCGGCCTGATCATGCACCTCACCGCCCTGCGCGCGCTGCGCGAGAACGGCGGCGTCCCGGTCGGCGTGAAGATCATCGCCGAGGGTTCGGAGGAGCAGGGCACCGGCGGCCTGGAGCGCTACGCGGAGGAGCACCCGGAGTTGCTCGCCGCGGACGCCATCGTCATCGGCGACTCCGGCAACTTCCGCGTCGGCCTGCCGACCGTCACCGCGACCCTGCGCGGCATGGCGCTGGTCGACGTCAAGGTGACCACCCTGGAGGGCAATCTCCACTCCGGCCAGTTCGGCGGCGCCGCACCGGACGCGCTGGCCGCCCTGGTCCGCATCCTGCACACGCTGCACGACGACTCCGGCGCCTCCAACGTGACCGGTCTCACTACCGACGCGGCCTGGGACGGGCTGCAGTACGAGGAGGGTGCCTTCCGCGCCGACGCCAAGGTGCTCGACGGCGTCGGCCTGATGGGCACGGGGACTGTCGCCGACCGCCTCTGGGCCCGCCCGTCGGTCACCGTCATCGGCATCGACGCCCCTCCGGTCGTCGGCGCCACGCCGTCCGTGCAGGCCGTCGCGGGCGCGAAGGTCAGCCTGCGGGTCCCGCCGGGCGTGGACGCCCAGCAGGCGGCCAAGCTGCTGATCGCCCACCTGGAGGCGGCAGCCCCCTGGGGCGCCCGGGTGGAGGTCACCCAGGTCGGCAGCGGCCAGCCGTTCCGCGCGGACACCTCCAGCCCGGCGTACGCCTCCATGGCGGAGGCGATGCACGCCGCCTACGGCACGGAGATGGAGATCGCCGGCATGGGCGGCTCGATCCCGCTGTGCAACACCCTGGCGACGCTCTACCCGGACTCGGAGATCCTCCTGATCGGGCTGAGCGAGCCGGAGGCGCAGATCCACGCGGTGAACGAGAGCGTCTCCCCCGAGGAACTGGAGAAGCTCTCGCTCACCGAGGCGCTCTTCCTGCAGAAGTACGCCGCCAAGGCGGTGTGAGCCGGGTGGGCCGGGCCGGCGGCGCGCCCGTCGCCTCTCAGCCGCCCACCGGCACCCCCGCCTCCAGGTTGAGCACGGTGGCCCGCTCGCGTGCCCGCAGCGCCCAGCGCAGCCGGGTGTGCCGGACGGGCGGCAGCATGGAGGCCGCCTCGTCCTCCGTCGCGAAGCGCCAGCCGCGCAGCTCAGCGCCGGGCAGCAGCAGGCGCTCGGCGTCGGCCGCGGGCAGCCGTCCGCCGTCGAAGAGCAGCCGCAGACCGCCGTACCCGGGCGGCAGCGGTGGCTCCCAGTCGACGACCAGGAGCCGGGGCACCACCGGTAGCCGCAGGCCGAGTTCCTCGGCGACCTCCCGCATCCCGGCCCGGGCGGGCGGCTCGCCGGGCTCCACGACCCCGCCGGGGAACTCCCAGCCGGGCTTGTAGGTCGGGTCGACCAGCAGCACCCGGTCGTCCTCGTCGAAGAGCAGGACCCCCGCCGCGAGGGTCTCGGAGGTGGGTTCGGGGGTCTGCACGATGTCGCAGGCGCCCGCGCCCTCCCGTATCGCCTCGGCTATCCGCTCGGCCGTCGCGCGGGGGGTGAGGCCCGCGGTGTCGACGACATGGGCGTCGGCCGTGAGCCAGGGCAGTGCCTCGTGGTAGGCGGGCAGATGGTCCAGGCACCAGGCGCGGATCCCCGCGCTGGCCTCGGTGTCGTCCGGCACGTCGGCGCGCTGGTCGATCCGCTCACGCAGAACCGTTTCCTCTGCGTGCAGCAGCACATGCCGCACGGTGATCCTGCGGGCCGCCAGCCCGCCGAAGATCTCGTCCCGGTACTCCTGCCGCAGCAGGGTCATCGGAACCACCAGCGGTCCCCCGCCCACCTCGGCGAGCAACGCGGCGGCGGTGTCGACGACCAGTCGCCGCCACGCGGGCAGTTCCTGGTAGTCGGAGACCTCGCCCAGCCGCTTCTCCGGGAGCATCAGCCGCAGCCCGCTGCCGATGAGTTCCGGATCGTAGAGCACGCTGCCCGGCAGCAGTTCGAGCAGTTCGCGTGCCGCAGTGGTCTTCCCCGCGCCGAACGTGCCGTTGAGCCAGACGATCACGGTGCCCCCTCTTCCGTAGCCCGGTAGCCCCCTACGAATTGCCCGGATCATCGGCGTCGGCAAACGCGCAGACCCGGCCATCGGCGCATACCGGTGGCTTCGGCACCCGGGAACACGGGAGGTCGGCCCCTGCCGGCTCCCGGGGTCGGACCGGCGATGAACCGCCGCTGCGGCAGCATGAACACCAGCACGGCCGGCAGCGCCACGGGCACCGGGTCAACGGCAGTCCGTCGCCGTCGGAGATGAGGACCGGGGCCCGCGGGAAGCCGTCGCACATCCGGGTCAACCGGCGTGACCAGGGCCGCGAGGGCCGGCCGGCACATCGGCAGGGCGGTCCGCCCGTACTGCGTCCACACCCCGGCGCCGTCCACGACCGCCGCTTGCGGGATCCCCCGCGGCAGCGTCCAAAGGTGGTCGGTCGGCACGATGACGCAGAAGCCGATCCGGAAGGCCACCTGGACGGAGATGGCGGCCCGGCACGAGTCGTACACCGGAATCGACTCGGACATCCGGCAGGGCAGAGGGCGCGATGGAACAGGACGGCCGCATACCGTCCATGACGGCGACCGGCGCCAGGACCGCCCAGCCGAGGGCGAGAAGCCGACGAGCAGCGCCATGACCTCGGCGCCCCGATGCCGGGGCGCACCGCCCAGGCTTCCCGCGCGCGGTTCGGCCGCCGTTCCACGGCCCGCCCGGTCCACGGCGCCCGCACGAGTGCCTCGGCCCCCTCGGCGAGGCGGTCGGGGCGTGCCGTGAGGGCCGCCTTCAGCGGCGGCGCCTCCTTGGTCGGGGAACGCAGGAAGACGGTGCCGACGAACACGCGCGCCGGGCCGTGACCGGTCGCCCCGGAGTTCGGCCGAACGAGTGAACCGCCCCCTCCGGAAACGCCTAGTGGGCGCCGGTCGCGAAGGCCTCCAGCCTTAGTGCCTGCGCCGCGGCGGCGGCGGCGCCGACCAGGCCCGCGTCCGTCCCGAGTACGGCGGGGACGACCTTCACCCCGGACGCGAACGACAGCGTGGCGTACCGGCGCATGTGCGCGCGCAGGGGCTCGAAGAGCAGCGGGCCCGCGCCCGCGACACCGCCGCCGATCACCGCCACGTCGATCTCCACCAGGGTGGCCGTCGCGGCGATGCCCGCCGCCAGCGCCTGCGCCGCGCGGTCGTACGAGGCGAGGGCCAGGGCGTCGCCCTCGCGGGCGGCCCGGGCGACGGCGGCGGCGTCGGACTCCTCGCCGTGGGCCGGCCGCCAGCCGGACTCCAGGGCGCGCCGGACGATGTTGGGCCCGCTGGCCAGGCGCTCCACGCAGCCACGACTGCCGCAGGGGCACACGTCCCCGTCGAGGTCGACGCTGATGTGCCCGATGTGCCCGGCGTTGCCCGTCGGGCCGGGGTGGAGCTTGCCGCCGAGGACGAGACCGCCGCCCACGCCGGTCGACACCACCATGCACAGGGCGTTGTCGTGCCCGCGGGCCGCGCCCTGCCAGTGCTCCGCCGCGGTGATCGCGATGCCGTCGCCGGTGAGCACGACCGGCAGCCCGCCGACCCGCTCGCCGACCTGGGCGACCACCGGGAAGTCCCGCCAGCCGGCGATGTTGACCGGGCTCACGGTGCCGCGCGAGGCGTCGATCGGTCCGGCGCTGCCGATGCCCACGGCGACGACCCGCGGCCAGTCCGCGGACTCCCGCAGCCCGGCCAGCACCTCCGCGAGCGATCCCATCACCGTCATCGCGTCCCGGTCGGCCGGCGTCGGGCGCTGCACGCGTACGAGCAACTCGCCGCGGGCGTCCACCAGGGCACCCGCGATCTTGGTGCCGCCGATGTCCACGGCGGCGATCAGCGGACCCGCACCGACGGCACCCGACGGCGGGACGATGGACTCGGCAGAGCTCTCGAACGGCATGGGCGTAGTGTCGCCCTTTGTTGACAACGTTGTCCAGCCCATAGGATCACGCCGTGACCGATATTCCGCGCACCGCCCGCCCCACCATGAAGGATGTCGCGGCCCGGGCCGGTGTCGGCCTGAAGACGGTATCGCGTGTCGTCAACGAGGAACCGGGCGTCACCGAGGACACGATCTCGCGTGTCCAGGCGGCCATCGACGCCCTCGGATTCCGCCGCAACGACAGCGCGCGGCTGCTCCGCAAGGGCCGTACGGCCAGCATCGGGCTGGTCCTCGAGGACCTCGCCGACCCCTTCTACTCTCCGCTCAGCCGCGCTGTGGAGGACCTGGCACGGGCCCACTCGACGCTGCTGTTCACCGGGTCGAGCGCCGAGGACGCCGACCGCGAGCAGGAACTGGTGCTCGCGTTCTGCGCCCGGCGTGTCGACGGGCTGGTCATCGTTCCCGCCAGCGAGGACCACCGCTACCTGGAGCCGGAGATCGCGGCGGGCGTCGCGACCGTCTTCGTCGACCGCCCCGCCGGCGGAATCGACGCGGACGTGGTCCTCAGCGACAACGCCGGGGGCACCCGCGAGGGCGTCGCCCACCTCATCGCCCACGGGCACCGGCGCATCGGCTTCATCGGCGACCTCCCCCGCATCCACACCGCCGCCGAGCGTCTGCGGGGCTACCGGGAGGCGATGGACGACGCCGGGCTCCCGGTGCACGCGAACTGGGTCTCCTGCGGTCCCACGGCCCCCGGCCGTGTCCGCGCCGCCGTGGAGTCCATGCTCAGCGGCCCCGAGCCGGTCACCGCCCTGTTCGCGGGCAACAACCGGATCACCGTGACCGCGGTGCGGGTCCTCGCCGACCTGCCCAGCGTGGTCGCACTCGTCGGCTTCGACGACTTCGAGCTCGCCGACCTGCTGCGTCCCGCGGTCACCGTCGTCGCCCAGGACCCCGGACAGCTCGGTCGCACCGCGGCCGGACTGCTCTTCCAGCGGCTCGACGGCGTCGCGGGCGCCCCCAAGCGCGTCGAGCTCGCCTGCCGGCTGATCCCGCGCGGTTCCGGCGAGCTCCCGCCGGTGCCGTAGCGGCCCGGCGCCCCCTCAGGACGGTTCCCCCCGACCAGCCCGCAGGTGAAACCGAGGACCTCCCGGGCGCCGCGCCGGGTCCGGCTCGGCGACGGCCAGGTCGCCGAGCACCCGCAGGAACCGGGCGCGGTCTCGGGGCGGTAGCTCGCGCAGCGCCCACCCGGCGTGCTCCGCCGTCCGCGCCGCGACCCCGGGGGCGACCTCGTCGTTCCCGCAGGTGTCGAGGGAGTGGACGACGTCCACGACCACGCCGGCGCCTACGGGCCCGAGCGGGTCGGTGTCCGTCGCCGGGGCGCCGTGGCCGGCCGGGTGGCGCGGGCTCGCCGGGCCCGGCCCGTCAGCAGGCATGTGCCGTGGCGGTGAAGGTCAGCGTGATGAGGGGGCCCGGTCCGCCGTCGTACGCGACCGTCACCGTCCATCCGCCCTTGCCGAGGTTGACGTACGTACCGCCACCGGGGCTCTTCTCCCGGCGCCACTCCGTCCACCCGTGCTCACCCAGGACCGCGGCGACGGAGTCGTACTCCCGCTCGCCCGCCCCCTCGGCGGCCGCCCAGGCGAACATGCACTGCTCGCTGGGCCGGTCGGACTCGTCGTCGACCACCACGGCCAGGCCCATCACGGTGTTCTCCGCCCTGCGCACGCCGGCCTGTTCCGCCGCCGCGTCGAGCTCCGCCTCCACCGCGGCGCGGCTCAGCGGAACCGAGCCGGCCGGCACGGCACTTGCCGGCCCCGCCACCAGCCCGGCGACCACGGCGACGGCACCGGCCCTGAGCATCACGCGCGTCACCGGTGAGTGGGCCGCCGGTTCCCGGCCTATCTCTTCCACCACCACACCCTCCCATGACGGACCGACAACCGGCGTGCGTCAGGCGACCGTTGACACCCCGGCCCCTGAAACGATTCGACACCGGCCATGCCGCTCACCGACCTGCCGCTGGACGAACTGCGCCGCTACGCACCGGAGATCGCCGAGCCCGGGGACTTCGACGCCTTCTGGGCCAAGACGCTGGCCACCGCCCGCGAGGCGGGCGCCGACCCGGCGGAGTACCGCAGGGTCGACTCGCCGCTGGCCACGGTCGAGGTGTTCGACGTGCGCTTCCCCGGCTGGGGAGGCCAGCCGGTCGCGGCCTGGCTGCTGCTGCCCCGCGGCGCGCAGCGCCCGCTGCCCGGGGTCGTCACGTACATCGGCTACGGCGGCGGGCGCGGGCTGCACCACGAGAACCTGCTGTGGAGCGCCGCGGGCTACGCCCACCTGGTCGTCGACTCCCGCGGCCAGGGCCACGACACGCCGGACCCCGACCCGATGCCGGGTCCGCAGTACGTCGGCGGGTTCATGACCCGCGGCGCGGAAGACCCCGAGCACTACTACTACCGCCGCCTGATGACCGACTGCGTGCGCGCCGTGGACGCGCTGCGCGCGCACCCGGCGGTCGACGCGCGGCGGGTCGTGGTCTCCGGCGGCAGCCAGGGCGGCGGGCTCGCCCTCGCGGTGGCCGGACTGGCCCGCGAGGCCGTCGCGGCGGCCCTGGTCGACGTGCCGTTCCTCTGTCACTTCCGGCGGGGCGCCGAGACCGCCGCCGAGGGCCCGTATCCGGAGCTCGCCCAGTACCTCGGCGTCCATCGGCGCATCGACCCCGAACGGCTCTTCGGCACCCTCGACTACTTCGACGGCGTCCACTTCGCCCCGCGCGCCACCGCGCCGGCGCTGTTCAGCGTGGGTCTGATGGACCCCGTCTGCCCGCCGTCGACGGTGTTCGCGGCCTACAACCGCTACGCGGGGCCCAAGGACCTCACGGTGTGGCGGTTCGGCGACCACGGCGGCGGGCGCGACTCCCAGCCGTACGAGCAGATGCTGTGGCTGCGCGGCCTCGGCATCGCCCCGGCGGCGGACCGGTAGCCGCCGCTCACCCCGGTCGGCGCGCTCAGGAGCAGGACGGGCACAGGCCGCGGTAGGTGACCTCGGCCTCGGAGACAGCGAAGCCGAACCGCTCCTCGGCGGGAAGGTCGGCCAGCGGGTCGCCGGTCGGGTGGACGTCGCGCACGGTGCCGCACCCGGAGCACACCAGGTGCTGGTGCGGACGGTGCGCGTTGGGGTCGTAGCGCTTGGCGCGGCCGTCGGTGGAGACCTCCACGACCTCACCGAGGGAGACCAGTTCGCCCAGCGTGTTGTAGACCGTCGCCCGGGAGATCTCGGGCAGCAGCCGTGCGGCGCGGGCGTGCACCTCGTCGGCGGTGAGGTGCACGTGGTCGCCGTCGAGGACCTCCGCGACGACACGCCGCTGGGACGTCATGCGCCAGCCGCGCCCGCGCAGTCGCTCCAGCAGGTCGCTCATGTCTGCTCACCCGTTCAGCTCGGTGGACGTCCGGAATTCACCCCGTGGACGCGTCCGGGTTCTGATTGCATATGGAATTGACGCTCTTCTTGACTTGGACTGCGTCCATCGTAGGATCGGTTCCGGCGCCCAGCCAAGGGACAGGAAGACTCCAGTACGGCAGAAGAGAGAGACGTGACGGGACCACCGCCGTGCAGCCGCGCGGTGCCGCCTGGGTATCCCGGGCGCCCGCGTCGCACTGCCGTCGCCGGCCCCGCGCCCTTTTTCGCTGTCATGCCGCCGGTGAGGCCCCCGTGCGCTCACCGCGGCGGCCCCCGCCCGAACGCGTCCGACGGCCCGCAGTCCTGAGCACCGTGATCCGCCAGGTCCGGAAGGATTCCCATGTCTGAGAACCATGAAGCAATCGTCACAGACCCCAAGACGGAGGGTGTGAACGGTTGCCCCGTCGCGCACGGGCGCGCCCCGCACCCGACCCAGGGCGGCGGAAACCGGCAGTGGTGGCCGGAACGGCTGAACCTGAAGATCCTCGCCAAGAACCCGGCGGTGGCGAACCCGCTCGGTGAGGACTTCGACTACGCCGAGGCGTTCAAGGCCCTCGACCTCGCGGCCGTGAAGCAGGACATCCTCCAGGTCCTGACGACCTCTCAGGACTGGTGGCCGGCGGACTTCGGCCACTACGGCCCGTTCATGATCCGCATGGCGTGGCACAGCGCGGGCACCTACCGCATCAGCGACGGCCGCGGCGGCGCCGGCGCCGGCCAGCAGCGCTTCGCGCCGCTCAACAGCTGGCCGGACAACGGCAACCTCGACAAGGCCCGCCGTCTGCTGTGGCCGGTCAAGAAGAAGTACGGCCAGAGCATCTCGTGGGCCGACCTCATGATCCTCACCGGCAACGTCGCGCTGGAGTCGATGGGCTTCGAGACCTTCGGCTTCGCCGGCGGCCGCGAGGACGTCTGGGAGCCGGAGGAGGACGTCTACTGGGGCCCCGAGTCCACCTGGCTCGGCGACCAGCGCTACACCGGCGACCGCCAGCTGGAGAGCCCGCTCGGCGCCGTCCAGATGGGCCTGATCTACGTCAACCCGGAGGGCCCCAACGGCAACCCGGACCCGATCGCCGCCGCGCGCGACATCCGTGAGACCTTCCGCCGGATGGCGATGAACGACGAGGAGACCGTCGCCCTCATCGCCGGCGGCCACACCTTCGGCAAGACGCACGGCGCCGGCCCGGCCGACAACGTGGGCGCCGATCCCGAGGCCGCCTCGATGGAGGAGCAGGGCCTCGGCTGGCGGAGCACCTACCGCACGGGCAAGGGCGCGGACGCGATCACCAGCGGTCTCGAGGTCACCTGGACCAGCACCCCGACCCAGTGGGGCATGGGCTTCTTCGAGAACCTCTTCCGCTACGAGTGGGAGCTGACGACCAGCCCCGCCGGCGCCAACCAGTGGGTGGCGAAGGACGGCGCGGGCGCGGGCACCATCCCCGACGCGCACGACTCCGCCAAGAGCCACGCCCCGACGATGCTGACCACGGACCTCTCGCTCCGGTTCGACCCGGTCTACGAGCAGATCTCGCGTCGCTTCCTGGAGAACCCCGACGAGTTCGCGGACGCCTTTGCCCGCGCGTGGTTCAAGCTGACCCACCGCGACATGGGCCCGGTCGTGCGCTACCTCGGTTCCGAGGTCCCGTCCGAGACCCTGCTGTGGCAGGACCCGCTGCCCGCGCGGACGCACGAGGTGGTCGACGCCGCCGACGTCGCCGCCCTCAAGCAGCAGGTCCTTGCCTCGGGCCTCACCGTGTCGCAGTTGGTGTCCACCGCGTGGGCGTCCGCCTCGTCCTTCCGCGGCAGCGACAAGCGCGGTGGCGCCAACGGCGCCCGTCTGCGCCTGGAGCCGCAGCGCGGCTGGGAGGTCAACGAGCCCGACCAGCTCGCCGTGGTGCTGCGCACCCTGGAGGGCATCCAGGAGTCCTTCAACGCGGCGCAGTCCGGTGACAAGCGGATCTCGCTCGCCGACCTGATCGTGCTGGCCGGTTCCGCCGCGGTCGAGAAGGCCGCCGCGGACGGCGGTCACCGTGTCGAGGTGCCCTTCACTCCGGGTCGTGTGGACGCCGCGCAGGACCAGACGGACGTCGAGTCCTTCTCGGCGCTCGAGCCGGCCGCCGACGGGTTCCGCAACTACCTCGGCAAGGGCAACCGCCTGCCGGCCGAGTACCTGCTGCTCGACCGGGCCAACCTGCTGACCCTCAGCGCCCCCGAGATGACGGTCCTCGTCGGCGGCCTGCGCGTCCTGGGCGCGAACCACGGGCAGTCCTCGCACGGCGCCTTCACCACGACCCCCGGGTCGCTGAGCAACGACTTCTTCGTCAACCTGCTCGACCTGGGCACGTCCTGGAAGGCGACCTCCGAGGACCAGTCCACCTTCGAGGGCCGTGACAACGTCACGGGCGAGGTCAAGTGGACCGGCACCCGTGCCGACCTCGTCTTCGGCTCCAACTCCGAACTGCGCGCGCTCGCGGAGGTCTACGCGAGCGACGACGCGAAGGCGAAGTTCGTGAACGACTTCGTCGCGGCGTGGGCGAAGGTCATGGACCTCGACCGGTTCGACCTCGTCTGACCGTCCGCCTCACCGGGACGTCCGGGCCGGCCCCCGCGGGGGCCGGCCCGGACGTCTTCGCGCAGGGGGTGCGTCAGACGGCGGCGGGCCGGCCCGCGAGGGCGTCGAGGCCGGCGCGGGTCAGCCCCGTGGCGGCGGCGACCTCCGCGAAGTCCAGGGCTCCGCAGTCGAGTCCGCGCAGCAGGTGGCCGCTCAGGGCCCGGGCGGTGGCGGGTTCGTCCAGGACGTCGCCGCCCGCCTTGGCGACGTACGCCGCGAGCCGGGCCGCCGCCGCGTCGAGGCCCTCGCGGTAGAAGGCGTAGACCGCCGCGTAGCGCGTGGGCAGTTGGGCGGGGTGCATGTCCCACCCCTGGTAGTACGCGCGGGCCAGCGAGCGCCGGACCAGGCCGTAGTGCAGCCGCCACGCCTCGTGGACGCGGGGGCCCGGGCCGACGGGCAGCACATTGGTGGAGCCGTCGGAGAGCCGCACGCCCGTGCCGGCGGCGGCGACCTGCATGACGGCCTTGGCGTGGTCGGCGACCGGGTGGTCCATGGACTGGTACGCCGGGCTGACCCCGCAGGCGGCGCTGTAGTCGAAGGTCCCGTAGTGCAGGCCCGTGACGCGGCCCTCGGCGGCGTCGATCAGCCGGGCCACCGTGGCCGTCCCGTCGGGCCCCAGGACGGACTGCGTGGTCTCGATCTGGATCTCGAACCCGAGGCGCCCGGCCGGGAGTCCGCGTGCCTTCTCGAACTCCTCGGCGAGCCGGACGAACGCCGCCACCTGCTGGGGGAAGGTGACCTTGGGCAGGGTCAGCACCAGGCCGCCGGGCAGCCCGCCGGCCTCCATCAGGCCGGTGAGGAAGACGTCCAGGGTGCGGATGCCGCGGTCGCGCACGGCGGCCTCCATGCCTTTCATGCGGATGCCGACGTACGGGGGCGCGGTGCCGTCCGCGACCGCGCCGGCCACGATCCGGGCGGCGCGCGCGGCCGCCGCGTCCTCCTCGGCGTCGGGCCGGGGGCCGTACCCGTCCTCGAAGTCGATCCGCAGGTCCTCGACCGGTTCGCGCCGCAGCTTGGCGCGCACGCGGTCGTGGACGGGCGCGGCGAGTTCGGACGGCAGGCCCAGCACCTCGGCGAGCCGCTCCGCGTCGGGGGCGTGCTCGTCGAGGGCCGCGAGCGCCCGGTCGCCCCAGGTGCGCACGGTGTCGGCGGCGAGGGCGTCGGCGGGGACGTAGACGGTGTGCACGGGCTGCCGGGAGCCAAGATCCCCGGGGTAGCGGCGGGCGAGTTCGGCGTCGACGGCGGCGAGCGAGGCGCCGATGTCCTGCCGTACCGCGTCGCCGAGCGATGTGCGGACCGTCTCGTTCTGCGCCATCTGGCACCCTCCCGATCTTCAACAAATCGTTGAAGTGAAGCTAACGCCCTGCCCTTCGCAGCGTCAACGACCCGTGGGAACGCCGGGAGCCCCGTGGTACCGGTGGGGGCGTCACGGGGCTCCGGTGCGTGTACCGCCGGTCGGCGGCATCGCCGGGGTCAGCCCTTGCGGGCGGTGACCTCCTCGGTCAGCTGCGGCACCACCGCGAACAGGTCACCGACCACGCCGTAATCGACCAGCTCGAAGATCGGCGCCTCCGGGTCCTTGTTGACCGCCACGATCGTCTTCGACGTCTGCATCCCCGCACGGTGCTGGATCGCACCCGAGATACCCGCCGCCACATACAACTGCGGCGACACCGACTTACCCGTCTGACCCACCTGATTGGTGTGCGGATACCACCCCGCATCCACCGCCGCACGCGACGCACCC
>NZ_KB892125.1:0-60884 GCF_000373665.1 Streptomyces sp. BoleA5 | reverse complement strand
GAGGCGGGTCCGGCGTTCCAGGGGACGATCAAGTCGGCGGTGGCGTTCGGTGCGCTGCTGAGCGAGGGGATCGGTGACACGATCCGGGTGTCGCTGTCGGCGCCTCCGGCCGAGGAGGTCAAGGTCGGCATCCAGATCCTGGAGTCGCTGAACCTGCGGCAGCGCCGGCTGGAGATCGTGTCNTGCCCGTCGTGCGGGCGGGCGCAGGTGGATGTGTACAAGCTGGCGGACCAGGTGACGGCGGGCCTGGAGGGCATGGAGGTTCCGCTGCGGGTCGCGGTGATGGGCTGTGTCGTCAACGGTCCCGGTGAGGCGCGCGAGGCGGACCTGGGGGTGGCCTCGGGCAACGGCAAGGGGCAGATCTTCGTCAAGGGCGAGGTCATCAAGACCGTGCCGGAGTCGAAGATCGTGGAGACCCTNATCGAGGAGGCCATGAAGCTCGCCGAGCAGATGGAGGCCGACGGCGTCACCTCCGGCGAGCCCTCCGTCTCCGTGAGCTGACCCGCACGCCCTCCCCGTGTCCCGGACCCCCGCGGTCCGGGATACGGGCGGGCCCGGGCGGAACACGCGTTCGCGAGGTAAGGTTCGGGGACTTCCCCCGACCGCTGCGGCCCGTACGGTGAGGCGCCCCACGTGTTGACGACCACGACGACCAAGGTCATGGAGCCCGGCGAACTCGAAGCCGCCCTCGCGGTGCTCGACCGCGACCCGGTGGCCAACGCGTTCGTGGCGTCCCGGGTCGCCGTCGCCGGACTCGACCCCTGGCGCCTCGGCGGCGAGATGTGGGGCTGGTACTCCGGAGGCCGCCTCGAGGCACTCTGCTACGCCGGAGCCAACCTCGTCCCGATCTGCGCCGGTCCCGAGGCCGTCCGCGCCTTCGCCGAGCGGGCACTGCGCGCCGGACGCCGCTGCTCCTCCATCGTCGGCCCCTCCGCCGCCACCTCCGCACTGTGGTCGCTGCTCGAACCGAGCTGGGGCCCGGCCCGCGAGGTCCGCGCCCACCAGCCGCTGATGGTCACCCGCGCGCTGCCCGCCGCGGTCGAACCCGACCCCCGCGTACGGCGGGTCCGGCGCGACGAGATGGACGTGATCATGCCGGCCTGCGTCGCCATGTTCACCGAGGAGGTCGGCGTCTCCCCGCTCGCCGGCGACGGCGGGCTGATCTACCAGGCGCGCGTCGCCGAACTCGTCGGCGCGGGCCGCTCGTTCGCCCGTATCGAGGACGGCAAGGTCGTCTTCAAGGCGGAGATCGGCGCCGTCACCCGCCACGCCTGCCAGATCCAGGGCGTCTGGGTCGCCCCCGAGTACCGCGGCCGCCGGCTGTCCGAGACCGGCATGGCCGCGGTCCTGCACTACGCGCTGCGCGACGTGGCCCCCGTGGCCAGCCTCTACGTCAACGACTTCAACGCACCGGCGCGGGCGGCCTACCGCCGGGTCGGCTTCACCGAGGTCGGCGCCTTCATGAGTGTCCTGTTCTAGTAATGTCGCCGCCCATGGAGGACGTGGCGATCGAGCCGATCGACCTGGCGGCACGGGTGGACGAGGCACTGGCCGTCCAGGCGGTCGCGTTCGGACTGGGCGCGGAGGAGGTCGCCATCCGGCGGCAGATCGTGCTGCGGCACCTCTGCTTCCCCGGCGTCCGCGCGCTCGGCGCCCTCACCCCCGACGGACGGCTCACCGGCTTCGTGTACGGCATGCCCAACAGCCGCACCCACTGGTGGTCCACGGTCGTCGAGCCCTATCTGCGGCGCACCGGAACCGACGAGTGGCTCGACGACTCCTTCACCATCACCGAGCTGCACGTCCACCCCGACTTCCAGGGCCGCGGCATCGGCCGCGCCCTCATCACCACCATCACCGACGGCGCGGACGAGCCCCGCAGCATCCTGTCCGCCATCGACACCGAGAGCCGGGCCCGGCGGCTCTACCGCGCCCTCGGCTACACCGACCTGGCCCGCCCCGTGCACTTCCCCAGCGCGGCCAGCCCCTACGCGGTCATGGGCGCCCCTCTCCCGCTCGTGCGGTAAACGCGTTTCCGGCAGCGCCCCACGGCTCGATATCCTCGGCGGAACGGTACGAAACCCCCTGGAGAGCCCCCATGGTCCTGCGCATGTCCCGGCTGATGCTCAAGACGCTGCGCGACGACCCGGCCGATGCCGAGACCGCGAGCCACAAGCTGCTGGTCCGGGCCGGATACGTCCGCCGCTCATCGGCGGGGGTGTGGACCTGGCTGCCGCTCGGCAAGCGCGTGCTGGAGAACGTCGCCCGCGTCGTCCGCGAGGAGATGGACGCCATCGGCGGCCAGGAGGTCCTGCTGCCCGCGCTGCTCCCGAGGGAGAACTACGAGGTCACCGGGCGCGCCGGCGAGTACGGCGACCTGCTCTTCCAGCTCCGCGACCGCAAGGGCGCGGACTATGTGCTCGGGCCCACGCACGAGGAGATCTTCACCCAGGTGGTGAAGGACCAGTGCACGTCCTACAAGGACCTGCCGGTGATCCTCTACCAGATCCAGACCAAGTACCGCGACGAGGCCCGGCCCCGGTCCGGAGTGCTGCGCGGCCGCGAGTTCCAGATGAAGGACTCGTACTCCTTCGACACCACCGACGAGGGCCTCGCCGAGGCCTACCGGCTGCACCGCGAGGCCTACATCAAGATCTTCTCGCGGCTCGGCTTCGACTACCGCATCGTCTCCGCCGTCTCCGGCGCGATGGGCGGCTCGGCCTCCGAGGAGTTCCTCGCCCCCGCCGCGGCCGGCGAGGACACCTTCGTGGACTGCCCCGCGTGCGACTACGCGGCCAACACCGAGGCCGTCACCACCGTGGTGCCCCCGGTCGAGGGCGCCGACCACCCGCCGCTGGAGGAGGTCGACACCCCCGACACCCCCACCATCGAGACCCTCGCGGCCCACCTCGGCGTGCCGGCCTCGGCCACGCTGAAGAACCTGCTCGTCAAGGTCGACGGCGAGATCGTCGCCGTCGGCGTCCCCGGCGACCGCGAGGTCGACCTCGGCAAGCTTGCCGAGCACCTCGCGCCCGCCGAGGTCGAACTCGTCACCGCCGAGGACTTCACCGGCCGCCCCGACCTCGTCCGCGGCTACGTCGGACCGCAGGGCCTCACCGGCGTCCGCTACCTCGCCGACCCGCGCGTCGCCCCCGGCACGGCCTGGGTCACCGGCGCCAACAAGCCCGACACGCACGCCCGCAACGTCGTCTGCGGCCGCGACTTCGAGGTCGACGAGTACCTCGACGTCGTCACCGTCGAGCCCGGCGACCCCTGCCCGCGCTGTGGCGCCGGCCTGAAGCTGGACCGGGCCATCGAGATCGGCCACATCTTCCAGCTGGGCCGCAAGTACGCCGATGCCTTCGGGCTCGACGTCCTCGGCCAGAACGGCAAGCCGGCCCGGGTCACCATGGGCTCCTACGGCATCGGCGTCTCCCGCGCCGTCGCCGCGCTCGCCGAGCAGACCGCCGACGGGCAGGGCCTGTGCTGGCCGCGCGAGGTCGCCCCGGCCGACGTCCACGTGGTGGCGGCCGGCAAGGCGCTGCAGACGGAGCTGGCCCTCGAGGTCGCGGAGAAGCTGCACGCCGCCGGGGTCCGGGTCATCGTCGACGACCGTGCGGGCGTCTCGCCGGGCGTGAAGTTCACCGACGCGGAGCTGCTCGGGGTGCCGACGATTCTTGTCGTGGGGCGGGGGGCGGCGGACGGGGTCGTCGAGGTCAAGGACCGCCGGTCCGGGGAGCGGGAGGAGCTTTCGGTGGGGGACGCGGTTTCCCGCCTTTCCGCGTAGCGGGTGCGGGTGGGTTGTGGTTGCGGCCGGTTGTCGTGTGCGTGTTGTTCGCGCCTGCGGCGGGCTGTCCCCCGCCCTCCCGCCCTCCCCCAGCCTTCGGCCGGGGGTGCCCCCAACTCCCCCGCCCCTCCGTATCGTTCGGCGACCAACGGCCGGTGGGGGTGATAGCGGCCCACCTCTCCCCACACCGCAGGAAACTGCCCCCAGCAGGAGGCCCCCCAGCACGGAGACCGAGCGAAGGTGCGCGCACCGGTGGCCGGGGAGTGGCATACCTCTGCCCTCCGGTGAGCGGCCGAGCCGGCACTGGCATCGGCCCGAGTTCCTAGAAAGCCCCTCTGGCTCGCGGAGGGCCTGACGGCCGGTGGGGGGTTCAGATGGACGTGTGCGGCGAGCACGGACCGCCTTTTGACCCCCCTCCGGCCGTCAGCCGCCTGACGATACGGAGGGGGCGGGGGAGGTGGGGGTCCCCCCGGCCGAAGGCTGGGGGAGGGTGGGAGGGCGGGGGACAGCCCGCCGCAGGCGCAAACAAACCGCACACGACAACCGGGCAGCCCGGGGCACGGACCGCAGGCGCAAACAACCCCGCACACGGCAACCGGCCGCCGGGGGAACCCGCCCGCAGGCGCGAGCGACCCGCACACGACTACCGGCCGCCGGGGGAACCCAACCGCAGGGGCAACGTACCCGCACATGACGCCCGGGCAGCCCGGGGAACCCGCCCGCAGGGGCGAGCGACCCGCACACGACTACCGGCCGCCGGGGAACCCAACCGCAGGGGCAACGTACCCGCACATGACGCCCGGGCAGCCCGGGGCACCCGGACCGCAGGCGCGAGCGACCCGCACACGACTACCGGGCAGCCCGGCGCAGCCGCCCGCAGGCGCAAACAACCCCGCACACGGCAACCGGCCGCTGGGGAACCCAACCGCAGGGGCAACGCACCGGCACACGACAACCGGGCGGCCCGGCGCAGCCGCCCGGAGCCACGACGGTGCCGCACACGACGACCGGGCCGCACGACGACACCCCGGTCGGAACTACAGCCAGCTCGCGAACTCCAGGTGCAGCTCCCCCGATTCGCGGTCTCCGACCGCCAACGCCCACACGCCCGCCTCGACCGCACGGAACAGCGCCCACCCGCGGACCCGGTCCCGGTCGACGTCGAGGGAGTCGGAGAGCTTGGCGACCCTGCGCCGGGCCGCGGACTGGGACCCGGGCGTGGCGACCAGCGTCTCGAGGCGGTCGCGGACGAGCCACGCCAGGTCGTACGCGGGCTCGCCCGCGACCGGCTTGGGGTCGATGGCCAGCCACGGCACCCGGTCCGCGGCGAGCACGTTGCCGTGGTGGTAGTCGCCGTGCAGCAGTACGGCCTCGCCCGGGGCGGCCGCGCAGAGTTCGTCGCGGACCGCGAGGGCCTCGTCGACCAGGGCGCGGGCCTCCTCCGGGACGTACGGCTGCCCGCGCCGCTCCCGCAGTGCCGCCGCCAGGCGTGCCGTGTGCTCGGCGACCGGCGTGAACGGGTGCCCCTCACCCGGGGGGACCCAGAGCCGCCGCAAGGTGGCGCACGCCTCCAGCATCGCCTTCTGCTCGGGCAGCGAGCGCAGCGACACGTCGCTGTGCAGGCGCTCCAACAGGAGCGCCCCCGCGGCGGGTTCGGCCCGCAGCAGGCGGACCGCGCCGCGGCCGTCCCAGTGGGCGAGCGCGGCGTGCTCGTGCCGGGTCTCGTCCGTGACGAGGCCGACCTTGAGGGTCGCGGGGGTGTCGTCGGCCTGCCGTACGAGGACGACCATGCTGATCTGGCCGCCGGGGGAGAGCACCCGCTCGGGCCGCAGTTCCCAGCGCGCGAGGAGGTCCGCGACGCGCCGGGGGAGGCCGGCGAGCCAGGCGCGGCCCGCCTCGCCCTCCCAGGCGCTGACCGTGCGGACCAGCCGCTCGGGCGGTTCCAGGTGCTGGGGCTGTGGTGCCGAGACCATGCGTGGGTACGTCCCTCCTGGTGCTAAACCTTCTCCGCGGCTGTCCGCGCGCGTTCGGCCAGCCCCGGGAAGGCTACGCTCCCCCCGCGCCAGCGCACGGCACGGACCGCCGCCTCGCGCAGCGCGTCGGCCGCCTCGCGGCGCAGATCGGCGTCGGCGGCACGCACGAGGTCCGCGTAGACCCCGGCGACCCGGTCCTCCAGTTCCGCGGCGAGCCGCACCGCCGCCGGACCGTCCGGCACCTCGAACGGCAGGGCGTACGCGGGCTCTGCGGCGACGGGTTCGCCGCCGAGGTCGCCGACGGTGCGGCGCAGCGTGTCGCGGCGGGCGCGGTGCGCGTCGTACGCCTGCTGGGCCTGCCCGCCCAGTTCGCCGCCGACGCGGGCGCCGACGATGCCGTAGCCGTACACCGCCGCGTGCTCGGCGGAGAGTGCGGCCTGGACGGCCTTGAGCAGCGCTTGCTGTGCCATGGGTCGGGTCAGTGCTCCTTGAGCAGCAGGACGTGCCCGGCGCCGCAGGCGGCCACCGAGGCGAGCAGGCGGGCGAGTTCGGGCGGCGCGTCCAGGAGCGCGGCGGCCCGGGCGTCGCAGAGCGCGCGCTCGGCCGCCGCCAGCGCGGACAGCGCGTCCCCGGCCCGCGCCGGGACGGAGGGCGGGGCCGACGGCGACGGGGAGAGCGACGGCGAAGGCGCGGCGGACGGCGACGCCGCCCGCCCGTTCGAGGCGAACGCCTCGGCGTGACCGGCCACTTCGGCCCGCAGCGGCCGCAGCCGCGCACCCAGGTCCGGGTGCGCCGCGAGTGTGGCGTCGTACCGCGCGAGCAGTGCCGCGCTGTCCCGGGCGGCCCGCCTGCGCAGCGCCACGCTCGCGTCGGCGGACGGCGAGCCCTTCGCGGAGGTCCCCTGCGGCCGTGTCCCGTCGGAGCATCCGCCGAGCAGTCCGGCCGCGGCCGGCAGGACGAGGACGGCGCGGACCGCGCGCCGGCGGGGAATGTTGCTGAGCGGCACAGTGCCCCTTCCCGTGATCACCTGACGTGAGGGTACCCGCGCGGCGCCCGACGGCCGTGACGGCGCCCTCCGCGGCGCCGAATCGTCGATACGGGACCTGAACCGATAGGCTTTGGCCCGACACGCGACCTTCCATCACAACAGCACACGCGGCCGAGGAGTCACCCGGATGAGCACCACCCAGAGCGAGAGGCTGCGCGCGCTGCTCGAGCCGCTCGTCGTGAAGACGGGGCTCGAACTGGAAGAGGTCAAGGTGACGGCCGCGGGCAGCCGCCGGCAGCTCCAGGTGATCGTGGACTCCGACGAGGGTGTCCCGCTGGACACGATCGCCGAGCTGAGCCGGGAGATCTCGCAGGTGCTCGACGACGCCGACGCCATGGGCGGGGCGGCGTACCTGCTGGAGGTCTCCTCGCCGGGTCTGGACCGCCCGCTCACCGAGCCGCGCCACTTCCGGCGCAACAAGGGCCGGCTGGTCAAGCTGACGACGTCCGGCGGCGAGCAGTTGGTCGCGCGGATCCTCGCGGTCGACGAGGAAGGGCTCGACCTGGAGGTCCCGGGTGTCAAGGGACGCAAGCCCAAGCCCGCCCGTGTCGCCTTCGGCGAGATCGCCAAGGCACGGGTGGAGATCGAATTCAGTCGCAAGGACCCGGCCGGTGCCGATACTGACGGCGACGAGAGCACTGAGGAGGCGTAGCCGTGGACATCGACATGAGTGCCCTGCGGGGTCTGGTCCGGGAGAAGGAGATCTCCTTCGACCTGCTGGTCGAGGCGATCGAGTCGGCGCTCCTCATCGCGTACCACCGCGAGCCGGGCAGCCGCCGCAACGCGCGTGTGCAGCTTGACCGTACGAACGGTCATGTCACCGTGTGGGCCAAGGAGGACCCGTCGGAGACCCCCGAGGGCTCCGAGGCCCGGGAGTTCGACGACACGCCCAGCGGCTTCGGGCGGATCGCCGCGACCACGGCCAAGCAGGTCATCCTGCAGCGGCTGCGGGACGCGGAGGAGGAGATCACCTTCGGCGAGTACGCCGGCCGCGAGGGCGACATCGTCACCGGTGTGGTCCAGCAGGGCAAGGACCCCAAGAACGTGCTGGTGGACATCGGCAGGCTCGAGGCGATCCTGCCGGTGCAGGAGCAGGTGCCGGGCGAGGACTACAAGCACGGCACGCGCCTGCGCTCGTACGTCGTCCGGGTGGCCAAGGGTGTGCGCGGTCCGTCGGTGACGCTCTCGCGCACCCACCCCAACCTGGTGAAGAAGCTCTTCGCGCTGGAGGTCCCGGAGATCGCGGACGGTTCCGTCGAGATCTCCGCCATCGCCCGCGAGGCCGGCCACCGCACGAAGATCGCCGTCCGTTCCGGCCGCTCGGGCCTGAACGCCAAGGGCGCCTGCATCGGCCCGATGGGCGCCCGGGTGCGCGCCGTGATGGCCGAGCTGAACGGCGAGAAGATCGACATCGTCGACTGGTCGGACGACCCGGCGGAGATGGTCGCCAACGCCCTGTCACCCGCTCGGGTGAGCAAGGTGGAGATCGTCGACATGGGCGCCCGCTCCGCGCGGGTGACCGTGCCGGACTACCAGCTGTCGCTGGCGATCGGCAAGGAAGGGCAGAACGCCCGCCTGGCCGCACGGCTCACGGGCTGGCGGATCGACATCCGGCCCGACACCGAGCAGGTGGAGCAGTAGCACCCGCGGGTGACCGAGGAACAACCGTGCGTCGAATAACCCGGAGGGGTGAGGTCGGCGCGGGGAGGTAGACTAAGGATGTCTGGCCGGACGCATGGCCCAGCACGCCCGGAGCGCACGTGCATCGGGTGCAGGGAGCGAGCGGCCAAGCGCGATCTGCTGCGTGTGGCGGTGGTCGGGGAGTCATATGTCCCCGATCTTCGCGGTACGCTGCCCGGTCGGGGTGCCTATGTGCACCCCGACACCGTCTGTCTCGACCTGGCGGTCCGCCGCCGGGCGTTCCCACGGGCCTTCCGGGCCAGGGAAACGCTGGACACCGCGGATCTTCGCGGTTACGTCGAGCAGGCACACCGTGAGTAGGCAGGAAGACCGTACGGGCGACCGTGCGGTCAGTACCCCGCGAGTTGGAAGTAGGTCGAGATTGCGATGAGCACTCGATGAGCACGCGATGAGTACGCCCATGAAGTAGCGACGGTCCGGCGGACGACCACCCCGGACCTCATGAAGGAGCGAAGTGGCTAAGGTCCGGGTATACGAACTCGCCAAGGAGTTCGGAGTTGAGAGCAAGGTCGTCATGGCCAAGCTCCAAGAACTTGGTGAATTCGTCCGTTCGGCGTCCTCGACGATCGAGGCGCCGGTTGTTCGCAAGCTGACTGACGCACTGCAGGGTTCCGGCGGCGGTTCCGCCTCGAAGCCCTCGGCTGCCAGGCCCGCGGCGCCGCGCAAGGCTGCGCCCGCAAAGCCGTCCACCCCCACTCCGGGTGCGTCGGCCCGTCCCGCTGCCCCGGCCCCGAAGCCGGCCGCGGGACCTGCCCCCATTGCCAAGCCCGCCGGTGGCGCGCCCACGCCGGGCCCGCGCCCGACCCCGGGTCCCAAGCCGGCCCCGGCCAAGCCCGCGCCGGTCACCCCGGTGCCGCAGGCGGAGTTCTCCGCCCCGCCGGCCCCCGCCCCGGCCCCGGAGCGTCCGGCTCAGGAGCGTCCGGCCCAGGCCGAGCGTCCCGCCCAGGAGCGTCCCGCCGCCGGCCGTCCCGGCGCCCCGGGCCCGCGTCCCGGCGCCCGTCCGGCCGGTCCCGGCCAGCGCGACGGCGGCCGTGGCCAGGGTGGCCCCGGTGCCCCGCGCCCCGGCGGCGAGCGTGCGCCCCGTCCGGGTGGTGACCGCGCGGCCCGTCCGGCCGGTCCCCGTCCGGGCAACAACCCCTTCACCTCCGGTTCCACCGGCATGCCGCGCCCGCAGGCGCCGCGTCCCGCCGGCGGTCCCGGTCAGTCCGGTCCGCGCCCCGGTGGCGCTCCGGGCGCGGCCGGTCCGCGTCCCGGCGGCGCTCCCCGCCCCGGCGGCGGCGCTCCCGGCGGTCCGCGTCCGACCCCGGGCGGCATGCCCCGTCCGCAGGGCGGCGGCCCCCGTCCGAACCCCGGCATGATGCCGCAGCGTCCCGCTGCCGGCGGTGCCCCGGGTCGTCCGGGCGGTCCCGGTCGTCCCGGCGGCGGCCCCGGCGCGCGTCCCGGCGGCGGCGCGGGCCGTCCCGGCGGCGGTGGCTTCGCCGGTCGTCCCGGCGGCGGTGGCGGTGCAGGCCGTCCCGGTGGCGGCGGCGGCTTCGGCGGCCCGCGTCCCGGTGGCGGCGCCGGCGGCGGTGGCGGCGGTGGCTTCGCCGGTCGTCCCGGTGGCGGCGGCTTCGGCGGTCGTCCCGGTGGTCCGGGTGGCCGCGGTGGAACACAGGGTGCCTTCGGCCGTGGCCCCGGTGGCCGTCCGGCCCGTGGCCGCAAGTCGAAGCGCGCGAAGCGCCAGGAGTACGAGGCCATGCAGGCCCCGTCCGTGGGCGGCGTGCTGCTGCCCCGCGGCAACGGCGACACCGTGCGCCTCTCCCGTGGTGCCTCGCTGACCGACTTCGCCGAGAAGATCGGCGCCAACCCGGCGTCGCTCGTCCAGGTGATGCTCAACCTCGGCGAGATGGTCACCGCGACCCAGTCCGTCTCCGACGACACGCTGCAGCTGCTCGCCGACGAGATGAACTACACCCTCCAGATCGTCAGCCCGGAGGAGGAGGACCGCGAGCTGCTCGAGTCCTTCGACATCGAGTTCGGCGAGAACGAGGGCGGCGAGGAAGCGCTCGTCGCGCGTCCGCCGGTCGTGACCGTCATGGGTCACGTCGACCACGGCAAGACCCGCCTCCTCGACGCGATCCGCAAGACCAACGTGGTCGCGGGCGAGGCCGGCGGCATCACCCAGCACATCGGTGCCTACCAGGTGGCCACCGAGGTCAACGGCGAGCACCGGGCCATCACCTTCATCGACACCCCCGGTCACGAGGCGTTCACCGCCATGCGTGCCCGTGGTGCCAAGTCCACCGACATCGCGATCCTCGTGGTGGCGGCGAACGACGGCGTCATGCCCCAGACGATCGAGGCGCTGAACCACGCCAAGGCGGCCGACGTGCCGATCGTGGTCGCGGTCAACAAGATCGACGTCGAGGGCGCCGACCCGACGAAGGTGCGCGGTCAGCTGACCGAGTTCGGCCTGGTGGCCGAGGAGTACGGCGGCGAGACGATGTTCGTCGACATCTCCGCCAAGCAGGGCCTGAACATCGACAGCCTCCTGGAGGCCGTGGTCCTGACCGCGGACGCCGCGCTCGACCTGCGCGCCAACCCGGAGCAGGACGCCCAGGGCATCGCGATCGAGGCCCACCTCGACCGCGGCCGCGGCGCCGTGGCGACCGTCCTGGTCCAGCGCGGCACCCTGCGGGTCGGCGACACCATGGTGGTCGGCGACGCGTACGGCCGTGTCCGGGCGATGCTCGACGACACCGGCAACACCGTCGACGAGGCGGGCCCCTCGACCCCGGTCCTGGTGCTCGGTCTGACGAACGTGCCGGGTGCCGGCGACAACTTCCTGGTGGTCGACGAGGACCGTACGGCCCGGCAGATCGCCGAGAAGCGTGCCGCCCGCGAGCGGAACGCGGCCTTCGCCAAGTCCCGCCGCCGGGTCAGCCTGGAGGACCTGGACAAGGTGCTCAAGGCCGGCGAGGTCCAGCAGCTCAACCTCATCATCAAGGGCGACGCGTCCGGTTCGGTCGAGGCCCTGGAGTCCTCGCTGCTCCAGCTCGACGTCGGCGAGGACGTGGACCTGCGCATCCTCCACCGGGGTGTCGGTGCGGTCACCGAGACCGACGTCACCCTGGCGGCGGGCTCCGACGCGATCATCATCGGCTTCAACGTGCGGGCCGAGGGCCGCGCCACGTCGCTGGCCGAGCGTGAGGGCGTCGACGTCCGCTACTACTCGGTGATCTACCAGGTCATCGACGAGATCGAGGCCGCGCTCAAGGGCATGCTCAAGCCCGAGTACGAGGAGGTGGAGCTCGGCACCGCCGAGATCCGCGAGGTCTTCCGCTCCTCCAAGCTCGGCAACATCGCCGGTGTGCTCATCCGCTCCGGCGAGGTCAAGCGCAACACCAAGGCGCGCCTGCTGCGCGACGGCAAGGTCGTCGCGGAGAACCTCAACATCGAGGGTCTGCGGCGCTTCAAGGACGACGTCACCGAGATTCGTGAAGGTTTCGAGGGCGGTATCAACCTCGGCAACTACAACGACATCAAGATCGACGATGTCATCGCGACCTACGAGATGCGCGAGAAGCCTCGCGTCTGATCGGGGTACACCTGACCGGGGCCGGTTGGCGGAGCGTAAATTCCGTCGATCGGCCCCGGCCGTTGCCTTTACTGTGGTGATTGCTGTTCACGGTGTTCGCACCGTTCACGACGAGGCCCCACAGGTCGGCTTGACCTGATGCCCATGTATGTAGGGACGCTGTCCTTCGACCTGCTTCTCGGCGACGTCCGCTCGCTGAAGGAGAAGCGGTCCGTCATCCGGCCGATCGTGGCCGAGCTCCACCGCAAGTTCGCGGTGAGCGTCGCCGAGGTCGACCACCACGACCTCTACCGCAGAGCCGAGATCGGCGTGGCGGTCGTGTCCGGGGACCCCGGGCACATCAAGGACGTCCTCGGACGCTGCGAGCGCTGGATGGCCTCGCGTCCCGAGGTGGACCTGCTGTCGGCGCGACAGCGGGTGCACGGGGACGACGACTGACACTCACGTACCGAAGCGTGATGAGAAGAGAGAAGAGCACGCATGACCGACACCGCGCGGGCGCGCAAGCTGGCGGACCGCATCCGGGTCGTGGTCGCGGAGACGCTCCAGAGGCGGATCAAGGACCCGCGGCTGGGCTATGTGACGATCACGGACACCCGGGTCACCGGTGACCTGCGGGAGGCGACCGTCTTCTACACGGTCTTCGGCGACGACGAGGAGCGGGCCGCCTCGGCGGCGGCGCTGGAGAGCGCCAAGGGCGTCCTCCGCTCGGAGGTCGGACGGCAGACCGGCGTGCGCTTCACGCCCACCCTGACGTTCGTCGCCGACGCGGTCCCGGAGAACGCGCGCACGATCGAGGACCTGCTCGCGAAGGCCCGCGAGGCCGACGAGGAGGTCCGCAAGACCGCCACGGACGCCTCCTACGCCGGCGAAGCCGACCCCTACCGCAAGCCGGCGGAGGACGAGGACGACGCCGACGACGAGGCGGAGGACGGCGCCCGATGAAGGACGGGCTTGTCATCGTCGACAAGCCGGGCGGGATGACCTCGCACGACGTCGTGGCCCGGCTGCGCAGGCTGGCCGGGACACGGCGCGTGGGGCACGCCGGCACGCTCGACCCCATGGCCACCGGCGTCCTCGTCATCGGCGTCGAGAAGGCCACCCGGCTGCTCGGGCACCTCGCGCTCACGCGCAAGGAGTACGAGGCGACCATCCGGCTCGGCCAGAGCACGATCACCGACGACGCGGAGGGCGAGGTCACGGCCTCGGTCCCCGCGGGCGCAGTCACCCGCGAGGCCATCGACGCGGGCATCGTGCCGCTGACCGGGGACATCATGCAGGTGCCGTCGAAGGTGAGCGCGATCAAGGTCAACGGGGTCCGGTCGTACGCCCGCGTGCGCGGCGGCGAGGACTTCGAGCTTCCGGCGCGGCCGGTGACGGTCTCGGCGTTCGCGGTACGGGACGTCCGGCACGTGCGGCACGACGGCGGTGACGTGGTCGACGTCGACGTCACCGTCGAGTGCTCCTCCGGCACGTACATCCGGGCCCTCGCCCGCGACCTGGGCGCCGGCCTCGGCGTCGGCGGCCACCTCACCGCGCTGCGGCGCACCCGTGTCGGGCCCTACGGGGCCGATATCGCCCGCACGCTGGAGCAGCTCACGGAGGCGTTCGCGGTGCTGCCCATCGCGGAGGCCGCGGCGGCGGCGTTCCCCCGGTGGGACGTGGACGACCGCCAGGCGCGACTGCTGGGCAACGGGGTGCGGCTGGACGCGCCGCCGTCGCTGGGGGCGGTGCCCACGGCGGTGTTCGGGCCGGAGGGGGAGTTCTTGGCGCTGGTGGAAGGGCGGGAGGGGCAGGCGAGGATTCTCGCCAACCTCGGCTGAGGGGCGGTGCGGGTGGGTTGTGGTTGCGGCGCGTTGTTGTGTGCGGGTTGTTTGCGCCTGCGGCGGGGGACAGCCCGCCGCAGGCGCAAACAACCCGCACACAACAACCGGGCAGCCCGGCGCAGCCGCCCACAGGCGCAGACGACCCGCACACAACAACCGGGCCGCGAGTGGCGCACCCCGGGTGCGAACGCACCGCGTGCACGCGGCGACACGGGGTGCCCCGGACGACTTCGGGGGCAACCGTGAAGCGCGGGCCCTCCCCCCTGGCGGCCCGCGCTGCACGATCCCCCTCCTCCCGTCCCTATCCACCCCGCAAGATCGATTCACTCCAACGGGCAGGCGCTCGGAGTGAAGAGAGGGAGCGCTTGGGGGCGCTTTCGACGTGGGATCTGTTCTGTCGATCAACGGACGTCTACGGTCGAAACGGGCACTGTGGCGGGGAGGTGCGCAGATGGCGGTGCTGCCCGCCGATGTTGACAGGGCGCTGGTGCGCGTCCGTGACCTGGCCGGACGGCCGCGGGGGACGGGGTTCCTCGTAGAGGCGCGGGACGGGCGCGGGACGCTCGTGACGAGCCATGAGGCCGTGGACGGACTCGTGCGGCTCGTGCTGCACGCACACGGGGAACAGACGACCCTCGTCGAGGCGCACGCGATCACGCCGCTGCCGGAGCTGGGGCTCGCGCTCGTGGCGACGGAGGGGCTGGACGTACCGCCGCTGCCCGTGGCCGGGTTCGAGCGGAGCACGGGGCCCGGGAGGGCGGTGCGGCTGCGCGGCACGGGCTGGGTGGAGGCCGCGATCGCGGGGACGGCGCCGGTGACGTACACCGCGACGGACCGCTTCCACCTGCTCGACGCGGCGTACGAACTCGCCGGCGCGCGCGGGGACGACGAGCCGCTGCGCGCGGTCGCCTCGGGGGAGCCGGTGATCGACGCGGAGACCGGTGCCGTGCACGGTGTCGTCGTGACCGCGCTGCACGCGGGGCGGCGCGCGGGCGGATTCGCGGTGCCGTTGCGGGCGCCCGCGCAGGGCGGGGCGCTCGGGGAGGCGCTGGCGCGCAACGCGGCGACCGTGCCCGCGTACGGGCCGCACCTGAACATCGCCGGGGCGCTGCAGCTGACCGGGACCTCCGTCGCTTCCGCGGCCGGGCCGCGGGCCTGGCGCGAGGCCGTCGTGCGCCCCGACACGGAGGCGGAGCTGGCGCGCTTCACGGGCGAGGGGTGCGCCACCGTCCTCGGGCTGGTGGGTGCCCCCGGCAGTGGCCGTACGACCGAGCTGGAGGCGCTGGCCGCGCGGCGTGCCGCGGGCCCGGACCCGGCGCCCACGGTGTGGCTGCGTGGGGCCGAACTCCGTGCGGACGAGCCGGGGTTGAGGGAGGCCGTGGAGCGGGCGCTGGCCGCGGCGGGGCGCATCGTGCACGCCGGGACGGCGCCGGAGCGCGCACCGGCCGACGCGTCGCCCGATGCCGTCGCCCGCCTGGCGCGCGCCGTGGGGCGACCGCTGCTCGTCGTGCTGGACGCTCCCGAGGAGATGCCGCCGCTGCTCGCCCACGCGCTGCCCGGGTGGAGCGCGGAGACGGCGCGCTGGCTGCGCTCCGCCGGGGCGCGGCTGATCGTGGCGTGCCGCCCCGAGTACTGGGAGCAGGCCGGCGCGCTCTTCCCGCCCGGTGTGCTCCACGACGCCGGCACCCCGCCGGGTGCACGGGCGCTGCCCGCGTGCCTGCGCCTCGGAGCCCTGCCGGAGGAGCCCGCGCGGCTGGTCCGGGAGCGCCACGGGCTGCCCGCCGGTGCCCTCGCCGAGCAGGACGCGGCGCACCCGCTGGCGCTGCGGCTGCTGGCCGAGGTCCGGGACGCAGGCGGCGGTCTCATGGGACGGCCGGGCCGTACGGAGGTCTTCGCGGCCCATCTGGACCTGCTGTGCCTGCGGATCGCGGGCCGCATCGCGGCCGCCACGGCCCCCGCGCGGCCGACGGAGGTACGGCGGCTCGCCGCGCGGGTCGCCGGGCAGGCGCACGAGGCGGCTCGGCGCTGCCTGGGCACCGGGCAGGGGGAACTGGACCGGGCGTCCTTCGAGGAGCTGTTCCCGTGGCGCGCCGGCTGGGCGGCCGCGGTGCTCACGGAGGCGCTCGTGGTGCCGGCCGGCGCCGGGTACCGCTTCGCGCACGAGGAGTTCGGCGAGTGGCTGCAGGGCTGCCAACTCGACCTGGACGGGGCGCTGTACGCCCTCGTCCACCGCTGGTCGACCGGTGACCGGGACGGTTGTGCCGACGCCCCCGTACGGCTGCCCGCCCGGGCCGCTGCGCGGCCGCGGCACCGCGCCGTGCCGCCGGTGCCGCCCGCACCGCCGCTCGCCCCGCCCTCCGTGCCCCGCTGTCTTCCCGTGCCGCGGCACCGCATCGGCCCCGTCGTGCAGGCTCTGCTGCTCACGGCCCGCCGCTCGGGGCCGGAGACCCTCGCGCGCCGGCTGCGGCAACTGGTCCTCGTGCTCGACCGCGACGCCGCCGCGCCCGACCTGCTGGACGGGGTGCCCCGGCCGCGCGGCGGGGGCGACGACGCGGGGCGGGCGGCGGCCCGGCGTGCCGACGCGCTGTGGTGGGCGGCGCACCTGCTGGGCGAGACCCTGCTCGGGGTGCCGGACGCGACGCCGTACCGTGACGTGCTGCGGCTGCTGGCGGAGCGCGTCACCGCCCGCTCGATCGAGGCCGGGGGCTTCCACGAGGGCGCGGGTCTGGGGGAGTTCGGGCCGTGGTTCTGGCGGCGGCTGCGGCTCCCGCCGGAGGAGCGCCTGGCGCTGCTGCGGCTGCTGCTGCCCGCCGACGGGCCGCCGCGCGCCGCGGACGGCACGCGGGAGCGGTTCCTGACGGCGGCCGGGGAGGTGCTGACCGGGGCGCCGCGGCCGTCGCTGCCCGCGCTGTGCGACTGGTTCACCGACGAACGGCTGCTGCAGTCCGGGCCCCGCGGCCCCCGGCCGACGGTCGCCACCGCGGCGCAGGCCCTGCTCCACACCCACCGGCGGCAGGCGGTGGACGACCTCGCCGAGGCGCTGGCCGCCACCGACCACGCCCGGGCCCGGGAACTGCTGGCGGCCCTCGCCGAGGACGAACCGTCCGCGGTGTGCCGCGCCGTCGACCGCTGGGCCCACGACGACCGGCCGGAACGGCACACCGCCGCGGCCACCTACGGCCTGCTGGCCGCCCCGCACGCCGTGCTCGCCGCCGACCGCGAGCTGCTGCGCTACGCGGCCCTCGCGATCCTGGCCAGACCGGCCGACCGCGCCCTGCACGGAGCCGCCCTGGGCCTCCTGGTGCGGGATCCGGCGACCCGCTCGCTCCATCTGCGCGCCGCCCTGGACGGCTTCGTGGCGGGAGATCCGCTGCTGCCCGCATCGGCGCTCGCCGCGGCCCTGCCCACGCATCCGGAGCAGGTGCTCGCCGCCTTCCACTCCCGCCTGCGCGAACCCGGCCCCGGCGTCGCCGAGGTCCTGCGCGAGCTGGCCGAGGTGTCCACCCCGGCGCTGTCCCGCCGCGCCGCCGCCCTGGTGTGGGACCACCTCGGTCACCGCCCGGAGGACGCCCGGCACGCGGCGGCCTACCTCGACCGCCGCCTGGAGCACGGCCCGGCCGCCCGCGCGGTGCTCCTGCCCCTCGTCACCGGCCTGCTGCGGGAGCATCCGCCGCAGGTGCGCAGAGTGCTGGCGCCCGTGCTGGCCGCTCCGGGCGGCCCTGCCTCGCGCCCGCTGCGCCGGGAGCTGCTGGAGGTCCTGCTGGACCAGGAGCGCGACCCGGCCGTGCTGGACGCCCTCCTCACCGCGGCCGCCGACGGGTGCGCCCGGCGGCCGGCCCCGGCGACCCGCGACCTGGTGCACCGCGTCGGCCTCCTGCTCTGCCGTACGCCCGAGGGCGCGGCCCTCTTCGACCGGCGGCTGGTGCAGCTGGTGAGCGGGTCGCCCGGATTCGGCCGGCAGGTGCGCGGGTGGCTGGCCGCGGACGGCCTCGGCGTCGCGGGCCCCGGGGCGTGGGACGCGGTCATCGGCCCCAGCGCCCGGCGCATGTGCGACCAGCTGGCCCCCGCGGAAGCGGCGGTCCTGTGACCGTCCGGCTCCGGGGTCCCGGCGTCCCGGGCGGGCTGCCGCGGGCGGAACGCCGCCGGAAGGGGCGGGGCGGGATCCGGAACGGCCCCGTCACCGGGGGCGCCGCGCCGGTGGGGTCCGCGGCATGGCAGGCTTGGACCTGCACATCGAAGAACCATCGGCGGTCGAGGAGCGGTCACTGTGCAGCGCTGGCGAGGCTTGGAGGACGTCCCCGAGGACTGGGGACGCAGCGTCGTCACCATCGGCTCGTACGACGGCGTCCACCGTGGGCACCAGCTGATCATCGGCAGGGCTGTCGAGCGCGCCCGCGAGCTGGGCGCCGCGTCCGTGGTCGTCACCTTCGACCCGCACCCCAGCGAGGTCGTCCGCCCCGGCAGCCACCCGCCGCTGCTGGCGGCCCACCATCGCCGCGCCGAGCTGATGGCTGAGCTGGGCGTGGACGCCCTGCTGATCCTTCCGTTCACGACCGAGTTCTCGCAGCTCTCGCCGGGCGACTTCATCCGCACCGTGCTCGTGGACGCGCTCCACGCGCGGGCGGTCGTCGAGGGACCGAACTTCCGCTTCGGGCACAAGGCCGCCGGTGACGTGGAGTTCCTGTCCGCGATGGGGCTCAAGTACGACTACGAGGTGGACGTCGTCGACCTCTACCTGACGGGCGAGGCGGGCGGCGGCCTGCCGTTCTCCTCCAGCATGACCCGCCGCCTGGTCGCCGAGGGCGACGTGGCGGGCGCGCGAGAGATCCTCGGCCGGCCGCACCGGGTCGAGGGCGTGGTCGTCCGCGGCGCCCAGCGAGGCCGGGACCTCGGCTACCCGACGGCGAACGTCGAGACGCTGCCGCACACCGCGATCCCCGCCGACGGGGTCTACGCCGGCTGGCTGCACGTGGAGGGCGAGGCCATGCCCGCCGCGATCTCCGTCGGCACCAACCCCACCTTCGACGGGACCGCCCGCACCGTCGAGGCGTACGCCATCGACCGCGTCGGGCTGGACCTGTACGGGCTGCACGTCGCCGTCGACTTCCTCGCCTACCTGCGCGGCATGGAGAAGTTCGACACGATCGACGCGCTCCTGGAGCGGATGGCCGACGACGTCAAGCGCGCCCGGGAGCTGGTCGACGCCGACGACGCCACCGGCTGAGCCCGCGGCCGGAGCGCCGCCGACCGACCGGAGAAAGGGCCCGTCCCGCCACGATGGCGGGACGGGCCCTTTCCGTCACTGCTGCTGGGTCCAGCCGGGCGGGATCTGCCCCGGCGCCGGGGGCTGCTGCCCGGGCTGCGCCTCCTGCGGGGGCGGGGGCGGCTGCTGGGTCCAGCCCTGCGGCATGCCGCCCTGCGGGGGCGGGGGCGGGGGCGCGGGCTGTCCGTACGGCGGCTGCTGCGGCGGGTAGCCGCCCTGCTGCTGGGGCATCGGCTGCTGGGCCGGGTACGGCTGCTGCCCGTGCTGTTGCGGGTAGCCGCCCTGCTGCTGCGGCATCGGCCGCGGAGGCGGGTAGACGCCCTGCGCCTGCTGTGCGCGGACGAAGTCCTCGGCGACCAGCGACGCCAGGTGGAAGTACGCCTCCCGGGTCTTCGGCCGCATCATGTCGAGGTCGACCTCGGCGCCCGCGGCGAGGTGCTCGTCGAAGGGCACGACGAGCACGCCGCGGCAGCGGGTCTCGAAGTGCGCGACGATGTCGTCCACCTTGATCATCTTGCCGGTCTCGCGGACCCCCGAGATCACCGTGAGGCTGCGCTGCACGAGGTCGGCGTAGCCGTGCGCACCGAGCCAGTCCAGGGTCGTGCTGGCGCTGCTGGCACCGTCCACCGACGGAGTCGAGACGATGATCAGCTGATCGGCCAGGTCGAGCACGCCGCGCATGGCGCTGTAGAGCAGACCGGTGCCGGAGTCGGTGAGGATGATCGGGTACTGCTGGCCGAGCAGGGCCACCGCACGGCGGTAGTCCTCGTCGTTGAAGGTGGTGGAGACGGCCGGGTCCACGTCGTTGGCGATGATCTCCAGACCGGAGGGCGCCTGCGAGGTGAAGCGGCGGATGTCCATGTAGCTGTTGAGCTGCGGCAGCGCCTGGACCAGGTCGCGGATGGTCGCGCCGGTCTCCCTGCGCACCCGGCGGCCGAGGGTGCCGGCGTCCGGGTTGGCGTCGATGGCCAGGATCTTGTCCTGGCGCTCGGACGCGAGCGTGGCTCCCAGGGCGGTGGTGGTCGTCGTCTTGCCGACGCCGCCCTTGAGGCTGATGACCGCGATCCGGTAGCAGGAGAGCACCGGGGTGCGGATCAGTTCCAGCTTGCGCTGGCGCTCCTGCTCCTCCTTCTTGGCCCCGATCTTGAAGCGCGACGGCTGGTTGTTGTTCTTGCGCGCCTTCGGCTGCTGGCGCAGCAGCCGGTCCGAGGACAGCTCCACGGCCGCGTTGTAGCCGAGCGGCGCGCCGTGCATGACGCGCTGCTGCTGCTCCGGGCCGGGGCCGCCCCAGCCGGCGGCCGTGCGCGGGTCCACGGGCGGGGTGGGCTGCTGCTGTTGCTGGGGCGGGACAGGCGGCTGGTTGTGGGGCTGGGGCTGGGGCTGCGGCTGCACCGGCGGCTGGGGCGGCTGGGGCTGGGCGTAGGGGCCGGGCCCGGGCTGCGGGTAGCCGTATTGCTGCGGCGGCGGGGGGTTCGCACCGTCGGCGTAGGGCGGCATCGGCTGCTGCCCCTGCTGTGGGAACGGACCGGGACCGGGCGGAGGAACCGGGGGCTGGTGCGGGCCCGGCTGTCCGTACGGCGGCATGGGCGGCTGAGGCTGCGGGGTTTGCGGCTGGGCGTGCGGGCCGGGCCCGGGCTGCGGATAGCCGTATCCCTGCTGCGGGTAGGGCGGTTGGGGCTGCGGCTGGGGAGGCTGCTGCGTGTTGGGGTCGCCCCAGGGCGCGCCCTGGTGCGGCGGCTGCGGGTAGCCGTAACCGTGCTGCGGCGGGGCCGGCTGGGGGTAGCCGTAACCGTACGGCTGGTGCGGTGCGGGCGTGTTGGGGTCGCCCCAGGGCGCGCCCTGGTGCGGCGGCTGCGGGTAGCCGTACCCCTGCTGCGGCGCCTCCTGCGGGGTGGCCGGCTGGTACTCCGGCGGCAGGGGCGGCACCTGGGACCGCGGCGCCGGGGCGGGCGGGGCCGGGGTGACGGGCGGCTGGGGCCCGGCCTGCGGCTCGGACTGCTGCTCAGGGGTGGTCGCGGCCTCCGCCTCGGGCGTCCGCTCGGGCCGGGGCGCGGGGTCCGGCTCCGCGGGAGCGGGCGCCGCCTCGGTCGCGACCGGCGCGGGCTCCTCCGCCGGCTGCGCCTCCTCCGGCCGCGGTTCCTCAGGTCCGGCGGGTCCGGGGTCGGCGAAGACCGCCGCCGCGGCGGCCTCGCGGGCGGCGTCGGGGACCGCCGGGGCCGGCTGCGGTTCCGCGGGCGCCGGAGCAGGTGCGGGTGGCTGCCGGGGGTGCTGCGGCTCCTGCGATGCCGCCGCCGCGACCGCCACCGGTGGACCGACCGGCGGGCCGACCGGTGGCCCCACCGGGGGACCGACGGGCGGGGTCACCGGAGCGGCGACCGGGGGACCGACGGGCGGCGGCGGGTTCACCGCGGGGCCCGGGGCCGGGGGAGGCGGCGTGCCTCCTCCCGCCTGCTGCGTGTACCAGGAGGGCGGCGCGTAGTCGATCTGGAACTCGCCCGTGAGGTCCGCGTCGGACTGATCCCCGTCCGGGACGGCCCCGCCCGTGCGGATGTCGTCCTGATCGCTGCTCACTGTGCCTCCTGGTCAACTGATGTACGCGCCCGGTCCGTCGGAACGGACGCGATTCCCCCGTCTCCGAGTTTCCACGGCACGGCCGCGGGAACTCCGGAAGAGCCTAATCACCCGGCCCGCGGGTAGGGCAAGCGCCGCGGGCATCACGGCAGGCGCGCCGTCGTCATGCCCTGTTCGCCCCGCACGAGGGCAGCGCCGTCCGCGAGTTGACGCGACCGCTGCGGATCCGGGGACCCCTGTGCCCCATGCCCCGTGCCGCGGCCCGGAAACCGCCGCGGCACGAGCGCGTCCCGAACGTTCCGACGGGCCGCCCCGGGATCAGTCCACGCGCCGCGCCGGCCCGAGCAGGCCGGACTCCGCGTCGGTGGGCTGCGTCATGACGAACTGCCGGTGCTTGCGCGTGCACCACATCGTCACGTTGTCGCCGAGCGTCGGCAACGCGGTCACGTCGGCCTCCGAGAGCCCCATGATCTGGCCGATGACCTCGGCCTCCTGGGGTGAGACCCGCTGCAGCCCGACCACGTCGGCGCCGGCGAGCAACCGCGGGGCCGACGGCCCGAGGTACGGCAGCAGCGTCATCACCGACTGCCAGGACTGCGCCGCCACCCGGCTGCGCGGAGGACGGGCGCCGCAGTCGCGGACGATGACGACGGGGCTGTGCACCGAGGGTCCCTGCGGGGCGATCCGCCCCACCTCGTGGACCGTCACGCACTGCTGGCCGCCGCCCGCCGCCTGCGCCATCGGCGCCCACGACTGGGGACGGGCGGTCTCCACCGCGACCCGTGCGCCGGTCGCGGCCGCGCGCAGCGACAGCACCTGCGCCAGCCACATGCTGCCGACCAGCACCACGTCGAGCCGCGCCGGGCGGCTCAGCGCCAGCACGGCGGGCCCGCCGGCGGCGTCGATCCCGATGACGACACCGTCGTCACCGATCGGCAGGGACAGCCCGGCGAGTTGCCCGGGTGACAGGGTGTGCCGGTCGCGGCGCGGCCCGAGCAGCCCGAACGCGGCACGCAGCGTGCGCCGTCCGGTGCCGGCGAGCGAGGAGCCGCGCGGGTCGGAGCCCTGCGGCAGGTGCGAGGGGCGCGGTTCGGCGCCGGCGGGGAAGCCGGAGCCCGCACCGGGGCGCTGGCCGCCGAAGGCGGGAACGGTCGGAGCCGACATCAGCGGGTACCTCCCAGGGGCAGCGTGGCGAGGATGCCGGGTACCTGCTCGCGGTCCAGCCGCACCAGGCTCAGCCGGGACGCGTGTGCACTGTCCTCCAACCGGCGACGTGCCTCGACGAGTTCGTTCTCACTGCGACCGGTCAGCCGTACGTATCCCGACAGCAGCGTGGCCCGGCTGCCGCCGGGTGACAGGACCAGCGAGAAGGTGCTGGCCAGCGCGGGGGAGGAGGTCAGCAGGCCGACCAGGTCGGGCAGCGCGGTGGCTCCGGAGCCCAACTGCGGCCAGCGGCCCACCCAGTAGGTGGAGTGCCAGCGGTCGTCGCACCGCCACGCCCGCGCGCTCTCCGAGGTGCGGCGCGCCTGGCGGCTGCCGTCGAGGGCCGCGCCGCCCGTCGTGGCGAGCGGGTTCACACAACTGGACGTCGCCACCGCGGCGACGATCTCGGGCTCGGACAGCACCCGGGCCTCGAGGCCGGTTCCCACCAGCCGGCTCACCAGGTGGTCGGCGGCTCGCAGCAGGGCGCGCCGCGCCCCGGCCATGCCGCCGCCGCGCGCCTGGACCGCCTCCGGGCACAGTTCGGGGTCGAGCTTGATCGCGATCCAGGTGAGCCGCAGCCCCGGCGTCCGGCTCTGCGCCTGCAGCGGCGCGTAGGAGCGGGCGGCCACCGCCTGCGGGGGCAGGTGCGGGGCGGGGGCGGGCTGGGTGTGCTGGACGACCTGCACCGACGCGAGCCGGATGTCGTCCACCGTCAGCAGGCCGTTCAGCAGGTCCAGGGGGAGCGAGCGGACGCCGCGTGCCGGACGCAGCGGCTCGTCGACGGCCTGCACCTGGACCACCGCGGTCAGGAAGGTGCCGTCGCCGACCATGCCGATCTCGCGCTGCTCGCGCTCGTCGGTGTACCCGTAGGTGCGCAGCGCCGGATCGCATTCCACGGCCGGCACGAATCCGGGGTCGGTCCCCTGCGGGACGCCGACGGCGTTGCGCCGCTGACGGGCCTTCAGCGCCCGGGCGGCGGACATCCAGTCCGGCATCGGGCGGCCGCGCCGGCGCAGCAGGCCGAACAGCACGAGCGGCACGGCGACGACCGCGGCCACGACCGGCCCGACCACCTCGTGGATCAGCCATCCGCCCAGCAGCAGTGCGAGTGCCAGCTCGATCAGTACGAGCTGCTGCACCCGCACCGGGCCTATGCTCCCGGGCCTGCGGGTCATCACCGGCGCCGCGGCTCCGGCCCGTGCCGCGGGGGCGCCGTCCGGGGTGTCCCCGGGGGGCCCGGTGTGCTGCTGCGCTGGCTCGTCGCCCGGACTGCGCCGGGACCTGGTCGCGGTGGTCATCCCCCGTACAACCCTTCTGCTACTGCCGGTACCTGTGCCGCGTGGGCGGCGTCCCGCGCCGGCCGGCGCTCGCTCGCGTCCGCTCGCCCGGCCGGCGCGGGACGCTCAGGGCGCCGCTGGCGGGCCGATCGCGCTACCCCGTACCGTACGGTGCGATCGTCACACGGCATAGTAGGGGTCCCCTTCGCCACAGCCGTCACCGCAGCGGACGGACGGGCCCGGGGAGCGCCACGACAAGCAGCGACATACGGGGAGTTGACGCAGGGATGGCGACACGTCGGGATGAGCTGAACGCCTACTCGTTCGCGCGCAGGCGCACGGTGGCCGCGTTCCTCCAGCCCTCCCCGCACGGTTCGGAGGAGGCCGCCCCGCGTCCGCTGAAGACCGTCGCCCCGAGCCTCGTCGTGGGCCTGCTGGTCGTCGTCGGCTTCGGATTCTGGGGCATATTGAAGCCCGCCGCGCCCAAGGGCTGGGACACCCCGGCCCAGAAGGTCATCGTCGGCGACGAGTCCACCACGCGTTATGTCGTGCTGAAGACCAACGGCGAGGCCCAGCTGCACCCCGTGCTCAACCTCGCCTCCGCCCGACTGCTCCTGGACCCCGAGAAGTTCGAGGTCATCAAGGTCAAGGAGTCGGTGCTCGACAACAGCGGGATGACGCTGGGCACCACCATCGGCATCCCCTACGCCCCGGACCGGCTGCCCGGTCAGGCCGACGCGGGCAAGCCCAAGACGTGGGCGCTGTGCGAGACCCCGGGCGGCGGCACGGACCGTTCGGCGCAGCGGGCGGTGCTCGTCGTCAACCAGCAGAAGCCCAAGGAGGCGGCCCTCGTCGGGGGCGGGAACCGGCTCCGCGACGACGAGGCCATGTACATCGAGGTGCCGGGCGGCGCCCAGTACCTGGTGACGGACCGGGGCTTCACCTACCTGCTGGGCGGCCCCGGCTGGAAGCAGCAGAAGGACTTGGTCAACACCCTGCGCCAGGTCATCTTCGGCGCCTCCGCCCAGCCGCAGAAGGTCGACGCCGACTTCCTGTCGACCCTGAACAACGTGCCGGGCGCCGGCATCACCTTCCCGACGGTCGACGGCATGGGCGAGGCGTCCACCGCCCCGGGCCTGAGCCCCGAGCACGCCAAGGTCGGCCTGGTGCTGAAGGCCAACGACGACCAGTACGTGGTGCAGCGGGACCGGGTCGTCCGCGTCACCGACTTCATGGCGAAACTGCTGCTGAACAGCACTCAGGCGAGGTCCCTGTACAGCGGGTCGCCGGAGGCGGTCTCCGTCAACGTGGGCGAAGTCACCTCGGCCCGGGCGAGCGAGACCTTCATGGACGAGCTCGGCTGGCCCGAGAAGGCGGTCACGCAGGCCAACACCCAGGACGAGAAGGACGGCCGCAGGGTCGCCTGCAGCGTGTACAGCGGCGTGGACGACAAGCTCACCAAGATGCCGGCGATGACCATGTGGGCAGGGAAGAAGTTCCCCCGGGACGTGGCGCAGAGCGGTACGAACACCTACGTCTCGCCAGGTAGCGGCATCTTCTACAAGGCGTACGACGGTACCGACAAGCGCATCGGGTCCATCTTCCTGGTCACCGACACCGGCCTGCGCTACTCGGTGCCGACGACCGGCGACAGTGACAGCGGCGGCGCCGCGAAGCAGGACGACGCGGTCGGCGTCGTGCAGACCAAGCTCGGCTACGCGAAGAACTCCCCGGTGCCGGTACCGCGGATCTGGTCGGACCTTCTCGCGAGCGGGCCGACGCTCGACGTGAACGCGGCGAAGCAGGCTCAGGGCTCCTGAACAGGTATTTCCGCGGACGCTCACGGGTATTGATTGAGTATTGGACAATCCATTGGCCAAGCCATCAACACCCGTGGCACCGTGAGGGTTTGGTGATGAAGGTCAGGATCCCGATACGGAACCGGGTATCTGTTCGCCTTGTCACTGCTATTGGCTAGAGTTGAAGAGCGGCGACATCTTCCGATGTACGTCGAATCCGATCTTCTACGTCTCATGGGGGACGCGACACATGGCTGGACAGCAGTTCACCATGACCGAGGAGGAGATGGTTGCGTTCAGCAACCGCATCTCCACGGTCAACTCCTCGATCCAGGGCGAGATCCGCCGCCTCCAGACCGTGATCGACACGATCACCTCCGGGTGGAAGGGTTCCGCCGCCACGGCGTACAACAACCTGCAGTCGCAGGTGAACCAGGACGCCAACAAGATCAACCAGATCCTGGGCGACATCAAGGAAGCCGTGGACGCGAGCACCAAGAACTACTCCGCCTCGGAAGAGGAGCAGCGCGCGTCCATCCAGGGCATCTCGGCGCAGGGTGGCAACCCGTTCGGATGACCGTCCCCGCGCGGTGACCTGACGCCGCGCCGGCCGGATCACGCCTCCGAATCCAACATCTGAGGAGACATCACATGTCCGGGCAGATCCTGGTCAACTTCCAGACCATCTCCCAGGCCGCGACCGACGTGCGGACGACGGCCAACAACATCAAGCGCCAGCTGGACGACCTCGAGGCCGGCGTGAAGAAGATCGCGACGACGTGGGAGGGCTCCGCGCAGGAGGCCTACCGCGCCAAGCAGACCGAGTGGGACCAGCGCGCCGCGTCCATGCACCAGACGCTGGAGGCCATCGCCCGTGCCCTCGACACGGCCGCGCAGAACTACCAGGCCACCGAGAACAAGAACCGGCAGATCTGGGGCTGACCGCGCGCCTGGCCGCGTAGGACGTGATGAGGGCGGGCGTGTACGGGAGACGTACGTGCTCGCCCTCGTCGGCGGTTTGACCACGAACCGCACACAACGGGAGGACGGAACACCAGTGGGATCGCACGCCGTGGGGCGCCACGCCGCAATCGCCGCAGCAGCGGCGCTCGCCGCCTTCGGCCTGCCGGCCTCCGGTGTCCCCCACGCACCGGCCGTCGGTGACGTACGCACGGTCCTCGCCGACGACGGCGACAACGAGTGGTTCCAGATCGACGACACCCAGTGCTCGTTCCCGTCCGACGTGATCAAGGGCAGGCCCTGGTCGCTGCAGCGCATCGTCCTGGACCAGTTGTGGAAGGACACCCAGGGCCTCGGGGTGGTCGTCGCCGTCATCGACACGGGCGTCGACAAGGGCAACAGGCAACTCGCCACCGCCATCAAGTTCGGCGCCGGCAAGGACCTGATCGACGACAAGGGCGACGGCACCAAGGACCTGGTCGGCCACGGCACCAAGGTCGCCGGCATCATCGCCGCCCGGCCCGCCAGGGACACCGGATTCGTCGGTATCGCCCCGCGCGCGTCGATCCTCGCCATCCGCCAGAACGACAACCAGGGCGGCGGTACGGTCAGGACGATGGCCGAGGCGATCAGGCACGCCGTGAACAAGGGTGCCAAGGTCATCAACATCTCGCAGGACACCGCCTCGGCGATGCCGCCCGACTCCGCGCTGGAGCAGGCCGTCGAGTACGCCAAGGACCGCGACGCCCTGATCGTCGCCTCCGCCGGCAACGACGGCGCGAGCGGCGAGGTCAAGCTGACCTACCCCGCCTCCTACGACGGCGTCCTCGCGGTGGGCGCCTCCGACCGCGACAACGCCCGCGCCAACTTCTCGCAGCCCGGACCCTTCGTGGGCGTCGCCGCCCCCGGCGTCGACATGGTCTCCACCGTCCCCCTCGGCGGCCACTGCATCGACCAGGGCACCAGCTTCTCCGCGCCGTACGTCGCCGGCGTCGCCGCCCTCATCCGGGCCAAGCACCCCGACTGGACGTACCGCCAGGTCATCACCCAGATCGAGCAGACCGCGGACCGCAGCAAGCCGGGTCGCGACGACTTCGTCGGCTGGGGCGTCATCGACCCCGTGGCCGCCGTCAACGACGACGCCACCACCCCGAAGGACGCCCCGACACCGGACCCCGTGGTCAACGCCGGGGCCCACGAGAAGATCGAGGCCGCGACCGTCATCCTCGGCGAGAGCCCCCAGGAACGCACCGAGCGCTACGCCGTCTACACGGTCGGCGGCGCCGCCGGCGGTGTCGCGCTGCTGGTGGGCGGCGGCGTGGTGCTGGGCGACTGGCGTCGCAAGCGAGGGATCACCACATGAGTAGGAACGGGGAAGCGACACGATGAGTGACCAGTACAAGGTCGATCTGAGTGAGCTCGAGGACACGATCACCAAGCTCAACGGCGTACTCAGCAGCATGGGCAGCGCGAAGTCCTGCGCGGTGAACCAGACGTTTCTGCCGCGGGGCGCGCTGGGCTCCGCCGAGTTCGTCGAGGCGAAGGAGCTGACCGACGCCCACGACGCGATGAAGGTCTACCTGGAGGACATCATCAACGCCGTTCACGACGTCATGGACCGGTTCGGGAAGAACACCAAGAGGGTCCACGGGCACTACTCGAACGCGGAATTCGACAGCCAGACCAGCATGTCCGGTGGCTGAGCGATGCGTGTAGCCATGAAGGAAGAGCGGATCCACCAGGGGGTTGCCAATCATGGGTGACGAGCTGTCCTACGACTACCACGAGGCGGAGAAGATGTGCTTCGCCGGCGAGGTGAAGACGCCCTTCGCCACAGGCAAGAACATGGACGAGATGAAGGCCATGCTCGCCAATGCCAACCCGGACACCGTGGAGGGCGTGGCCCAAGGCTGGGGCCGCGTTCGCGACATGCTGGTGAAGGGCGACGACAGCGTGCGCGCGGTCTTCGACAAGGCCGTCGACCACATCCTCCAGCACTGGGAGGGGAGCGCTGCAGAGGGCTTTGCCGCCAAGGCCAAGATGATCTCCACGCAGATCAATGACACGGCGACCTACGCCCACTACACCTCCACCGCAATGCAGAGCGCCGCCAACGTGCTGCGACCTGTCAAGGCGGAGGTCGACAGTATGGAGAAGCCGAGCACGCTCGCGAGTATGGGCGACAAGCTCACCGACGGGTTCGACCGCAACGAGGACTGGCAGCAGGAGATCCGCGGCAACCGCGGCGCGCAGAGCGCCCTGGACAATCATGAGGGCAGTCTCTCGGCGGGCAAGGAAGCCCAGCTGAAGATGGCCGCCAAGATGGAGACCCTGGCCCTCGCGTACACGTCGCAGACCAAGACCATGGGGACCTGGAGTAAGCGTCCCATCAGTGACAAAGAGGACTACCCCGGGGATCCCGGCGGCAATCCTCCGGTTCCCGTCGTCGTGCCGACCTCCCCTTCGCAACCTTCGTCGAGCCCCAAGGCGTCGGCCACCGGCAGAGGCGGAACGACGGTCCCCACCGGCGGGACCGGGGGAACCAAGCAGGTGCGGTCACCGCGTGAAACGGGCATCACGGGCGGTGTGCAGAAGCCGCCCACCAGCACCAAACCTCAAGTGGGCACTGCGATCGACGGTTTCACCCCACCGACCGGCGGAACGGCCGGGGCCGGTGGCGGCGTAGGCGGCGCCGGCGGAGGAGTCGGCGTGGGCGGCGCGATCGGTGGTGGCGCCGGGGGTGCCGGCGGCGGGACGGCAGGGTTGCCCGGCGGTATCGGGGGTGCCGGCGGTGCCCGGGGCAATCGAGGCGGCGGCGCAGGCAGCGCGGCGGGCCGTGCCGGAGCAGGGGGCCGCGGCGGTATGCCCGGTGCCGGCGGCGCGGGCGCGGGTGCGGGCGGCAGGGGCGGGTCGGCCGCCGGGCGCGGCGGCAGCCTCGCTCGTCGCGGCGGCGGTGTCGTCGGCGCCGCCAAGGGCACCGGTTCGGGCACCCGTGGTACACCGGGCGGTTCGGGCCTGCACAAGAGTCGCGGCGCGGCCGGCGCCGGCAGCGGCGGCAACACAGGCAGGGGTGCGAACCGCATGATGGGTCGCGGTCAGACCGACCGCACGGAAGAGGAAGAGCGGCGCGAGGGCGAGCGGCCCGACTACCTGGTCGAGGACGAGGAGACCTGGACGCCCGAGCGCAACAACGCTCCGCGGGTCATCGAGTAGACGGCGGGTACGCGGCACCGTCTGGCAAGGTGTGGGGGCGCGGCTGGAACGCCGCGCCCCCAAGTTGTCTGAGGAGGACGAACGGGATGGGTTTCACACGTGCACTGCGGACCGCTGGGGGCACGGTACTGGCAGCTGCGCTAGTGCTCTCCTCGGCAACCCAGGCGTCCGCGGACGATGTTCGCGACAAACAGTGGCCGCTCGAGGCCTTCGAATCGGAGGGCATCTGGAAGATCTCGCAGGGGGCCGGCGTCACCGTCGCCGTCATCGACGAGGGTGTGGACGCCCAGCACCCCGATGTGAAGGGCAGTGTGATCGAGGGCAAGGACTTCATCGACGGCGGCGCCACCACCCCGGAGGCCGGGGAGAGCCACGGCACCGGAATGGCCTCGCTCATCGCGGGCCACGGTCACGGCGCGGGCAACTCCGACGGCGTCATGGGGCTCGCGCCGAAAGCCAGGATCCTCTCCATTCGGGATGACGGCACGGGTGGCGGCGACCCCGGCGCCCCGATCCGGTACGCGGTGGACCATGGTGCCTCGGTCATCAACATCTCCCTTGCCGGGCCTCAGCGCAGCGCCGACGAGGCCGCCGCGGTCGCCTATGCCCTGCAGCACGACGTACTCGTCGTGGCGGGTAGCGGCAACGACGGGAAGGGACCGGATGCGCCCATGTATCCCGCGAGCTATCCGGGAGTGCTCGCGGTGGGAGGTGTGGACAACCGGGGCGTGGTGTGGAGCGGATCCAATTACGGCCCGGACGTCCTGGTGACCGCCCCCGCCACGAGGATCATCAGCTCCGGCGGGAACAGCAACGCCGCGGGATACGGCATCGGTGACGGTACCTCGAACGCGACTGCTTTCGTCTCGGCTGCCGCCGCCCTATTGCGCGCCAAGTTTCCCGACCTCACCGCAGGACAGATCGCCAACCGCCTGACCAAGACCGCCGGGCTTCCCGCCGCCGCGAAGGGCACCGACCTCCCCGACGACCACTACGGCTACGGCTTCATCCAGCCGCTGGCCGCACTCAAGCAGGAGATCCCGGCCGGCTCGAAGTACGGCCCGCTGTCCGTTCCCGAGTCGCTGAAGGAAGGCGCCCCGGGAGCGACCGCGCCCAAGGACAACTCCACCGCGAGCGATGACGCCGCGTCCTCGTCCTCCTCGGACAACGGCCTGGTCCTCGCGGTCGTCGGCTTGGCCGGGCTGATCGTGGTGGTCCTCGTCATCCTGCTGATCGTCAAGATCGCACGCCGCGGCAAGCGGAACAACGGGGGCCCGGGAGGGCCCGGTGGCCCCGGTTGGGACGGCAACGGGCAGCCGCAGTACGGGCAGCCGCCCCACCAGCCGCAGTACCAGCAGGGCGGCGGCAACCCCTACCAGCAGCAGTCGCAGGCGCCGGGGCGGTGGCCGAACCAGTAGTCGACGTGGGGGCCGGACGGCGCCGACTGCCGACCGGCCACCACTCCGGTGAACCGCGTTCCGTGCGAACGGACCCCCACGGCCGTCAGGAGAGCTTCACCGGGCTGCCGCACCCGTGGCGGGCGGCCGACTGCTCCGCGAAACGCTGCAGGTCGGCCCGCTCGGACGCGGTGAGCGGCGTCCTGGTGAAGTCCCGGTTGCTGCCGTCGACGGCCGACGCCTGGTAGTAGCCGACGCCGAGGGCCCCCTGGCAGCCTGCCGATGTCCACACCGATGTGCGGTCCACGCCCGAGGGCTTGTCGTGGCCTCCGTACCTGCCTGCGGCGACAGCCTGGGAGTTGTCGTTGAAGGGACCGTACGCGGCGGCCAGTTGCAGGTGCCCGGCGAGCACGCACTCCTCCACCGGTGCGGCCTCGGCCGGTGTCTCGCGCACCTCGGTCGCGGAGGTCATCCCCTTGCACGTGCCCTTGGCCTCGGTGGCCGGCACGGTGGTTGCCCCGGCCGCGGGGGCTGTCAGCCGGTCCGCGTCCCCCGGCTCCGCCGCGCACCCGGTGCTGTCCGCAGCGCGCTGTGCCGTGGCAGTCACGGTGCGGGCGAGGGCGAGGCGCACGCCGGCGGTGAGCTCGGTGCCCGAGGGCGACGTGGCCGTCACCAGGATCCCGCCTCCCCTCTCGGGTGCCCAGTTCCCGCAGCCGAGTACGACGGACGCGGTGGCATCACCGTTCCCCGTGACCATGAAGCCCTGCCACCCCCCGTCCAGGGGGACGGGCAGGACCTGCTCCTCCCGCTGGAAGGTGTAGGCGCCGTAGGCGTTGTGTGCGCCCGCGGTGGTCTCGACGGAGACCTCGACGCCGCCCACCTCGCACCGTACGGCGAGCCCGCCGGGCTCCTTCACGTCGTCGGACACGTCGAACTGCCGACTGTCGACGTCGAAGCCTGCTCCGACCAGGCTCAGCCGCGACTTCCCGGCGAGATCCAGTACCGGGTCGACGGGCAGCATCCCGCCGCATGCCCGGCCCGCCTTCGCCGCCGGGTACTGCAACTGGAATCCGTAGTACCCCGCGCCGAGTGCGGCGAGGACCACCGCGGAGACGATCAGCCGACGCCCGCCGTTCTTCCGGAGCCACGTCCGGTCTTCCCACTTCATGTGCCGTCATCCCTGTGTCGCGATGTCCGAGGCCGATCCCGTGCGTACGCCAGGGGTCAGCCCTGTCCGGTGCCCCTCTTGTCCTGCCCGTAGCCGTCCAGATTGCTGTCGGCGGAGTGGAAGCCCACCTCGACCTCGTTCGCCAAGATGTTCTGGTAGTCCGCGACGCGGCCCTGTCCCTGGGCCTCCGCGGAGTTCCGGTAGGCATCCTGGAGGACCGCGGAAGTGGAGTACTTCGCGTCCTCCCAGTCGGTGCCGCTGGAGTACACCGCGTTGCCCATGGTGTCGCGTTCGGCGCCGCTGACGATCTGGTTGATCAGGTCCCCGGTGACGGTGGTCGCCACGCCGCCGACGCCCGCGCCGACGGCGGGTGTGGCGATGAAGGACGTGCCGACACCGATTCCGGTGCCCACGATCCCGGACGCGTAGCTGCCGGCCCTTCCCATGGCGTCGTTGTAGGCCTTGTCGGCCTCCACGGCGTCGCCGATGTCCGACTCGCGCCTGCCGATCGCGATGCTCCCCTGGACCTCGCCGGACGACCTGGCGATCTCCCGCAGCGCGGTGTCCGTGGCCCCGTCGAACGCTTCGGGGTGCTGCAGGTGGTAGTCGATGAGGTTGGAGGTGTACGCGCTCTCGGCGAGGTTGATCGCCGCGTAGCCTTCCGGGTCCTTTCCGACGGTCATGAGGAAGCGGGAGGTGTCCTGCTCGCTCAGGTTCGCCGCGGCGCCCGCGATCGGATAGAACTGGTCCCTGTTCCCCGAGCGGTCGTTCGTCAGGGACTGGTGGATGTCCGGCATGTACTCGCCCGCCATCCGGCCCAGGCTGTCCTGCATCCCGTCGTGGGCGAGCTCCGAGTCCTGGGAGACGGAGTGGACGACCTCCTCCATGAGGCGGGCCTGCTTCTCGTTGTGCGCCGGGGTGTCCGCCGACGGGTTGGTGTCGTACGGGTGCCCCGTCGTCGCCGACTCCAGGGCGTGCCCCAGGTTGTTGTAGCCGCTGGGGTTCTTCGAGTCGCCGGTGAATCCCGCGCCTTCCGGCCAGTGGCGGTCCTTCATCAGGTAGTCGAGATGGTCGACCTTCTCGCCGTCGATCTCCGACTCGGAGGAGAGGAACTCGGTCGAGGCCGCCGGGTTGTGGCCCAGGGCGTCCATGAAGCCCGTCATGGGATCGAGCGCGCCGATGTTCGCCGGCCCCAGGGCGCGGGTCATGCTGCCGCTCCAGTAGGCGTCCGGGTTCTGCCCGCCGTTGCTGCCGTTCTTCTCGGCGGTGATGAGGTCGTTGCCGTAGGCCTGGAGGAAGTCCGTGTCCCACTTCCCGTGGCTCATCAGACTGCTGGTCACCTGGTATCCGCTGAGACCGTAGGGGGTCTCGGTGGGGTTGGCGTTGAAGTCGCGGCGGCCGGCCTCGAGCAGGTCGTCCTGGAACTTCGTGATGGCCGGGTCGCGGTGGCCGGCGCGGTCGTCGGACGTGGTGGCCGTTCCGATGGTGGTGCCCAGGTTCCTCTGGATGTCCTTGAGCCGGGCCAGTTCGCCCTTGGACAGATGCGTCCCCGCGGGCGGGGTGACGATCTCGTTGTACTTGCCCAGCATGTTCTCGGCTCCGGTCCTCACCGCGAACTGCCGGGAGAACTCAGGATCGTTCTTGTTCGCCGACAGCAGCAGGTCGAGCTTGGTGAGCTCGGCGTCGGACAGCCGCCCCTTCTTCGTCATGAGCGCGGCCGCCTGGTCGGCCTCGACGGCGTCGAGGCTGGTGTACACGCTGGTGTTGAACGACCGGCTCTCGCCGTTGGAGTCGCGTTCGAGGGCGGCGCTCGCGGCCTCGTCGGCGGCGGTGGCCAGTTCGAGCACGCGCGTCAGGCGTGAGGAGAGCGAGTCCAGCTTCTCCTTGCGCTCGGTGGCGAAGCCTGGGGAGGCGGAGGCGGTCGGACTGTCCCAGCGGGAGTCGACGTCCTTGATCGCACCGTCCTCGGCGACTTGGAAACTGTCGGCCCGTGCCTCGTCGAGCAGGGCATGGAGCTGCTTCTGGAACGCGGCGAACTCGGTGTGGGCGTCCGCCAGCAGCTTGGCGATGCGGCCGGCCTCGGTGGCGGCGTTCTCGTACTCCGCGCGCGCCCGGCTCATCGTGGCGAAGGCCGCGGTCGCGGCGTCGCCCTCCCAGTGGCCCTTGAGGTGGTTGATCACGCGCTGCTCGAACTCGCGCTGGAGGGCGTCGTACTTGGCGGGCAGTGCGCCCCACGAGGCTGCGGCGTCGGCCAGCGGGCCGAGGTCGGCCTTGTCGAGGTAGGGGATGGACACCATGTGTGCGTCAGCTCCTGTACGTCCCTGCGGGCGGATGTGGATTTCCGTTGCGGCCGTGCACAGTGGCCCCGGCCTCCCGGGGCGCGGGACGGCGTCTAGCCGAAGGGGGTGTGGATCGAGGCCTGACGGGCCTGTTCCTCCTGCTCGGCGCGGGTGTAGTGGCCGGAGCTGGTGTGGAGCTTGTCGCTGATGTCCTGCAGCATGAGCTTGAGGTTGGCGACCTGGTCGCCCCAGCGGACGTCCATGCCCACCAGGGAGCCCGCGGTGGCCCAGGAACCTCCCTCGGGCGGGCCGGGGGCGGTGTGTCTGTTGAGGCCCGTGACGGCGCCGAGGGTGTCCTCGTCGGCCTTGTTGTCGACGTTCTCGGTGTCACCGCGCAGTTCGACCAGGGCGTTGGCCGCCCCGTCCAACCGCTGGGTGTCGACCTTCGTCGTCCCGGCGGACGTCCCGCCGCCGCCCGGGTCCGCCGGTACGGAGTTCAGCCGCATCCGCGCGGCCGCGCCGTCCTGTGAACCGTCGAAGGGAGTGCTCATCCCTTTGCCCCATCCCCGTTGACTGCGATCCCGGCACGTCCGCCGTGCGCGCGGCCCCTGACTCCGGTGCCGCTCCATCGCCTAAGCGAGGACATGCCAATTGCACCCGAACATACCGGATCACGTCCGGGGCGCACCCGGCACCCTTCGTCCCGTGCGGCGTCCGCGCAACCGCGCGCGCATCGTGGGTGCGTAGAGATCCTGCGGGAAGCCTCCGTGCGGGGGTGAAGCGGCACATGGGGAGCGGTAGCCTCGGTGGGTCGGCTGACATCACCGCCCTGGTGCTGAGGTACGGCGGGCGGTCCACGCGGGGGACACACATTGGGTGACCACTTCAAGGTCGAGGTCCAGGACCTCGACCGGCTGCTGAAGCAGTTGCACGACAGCCAGGACGACATGCGCAAGGCGCTGGGCGCGCTGAAGGACGTCGGTCCGAAGAGCACCGGCAGCGAGGCGCTGGACAACGCCTGCGACGAGTTCCACGACAGCTGGGACAACGCCATCGGGAAGATAGCCGACGGCACGGCGCAGATCGAGGAGAAGCTCAAGGCCACCAAGCACAACTACGAGGCCACCGAGCAGGCCATCCGAGACGCCATGACGCAGGGCGCGGCTCCGAAGCCCACCCCGTCCCCGGCCCCGCAGGAGCGGCCCACGGCGGGTGCGCGATGACGGCGGCGGAGTACCCCGCCATAGGCTTCGACCCGGCACCGGGGAAGCTGGAGAGCGTCGAGGACCTCAACTCCAAGCTGTCACGGGCCGCGGCGGGCCTGGACAACGCCTACACCACGCTCACCGGGATCACCAAGGGCGGCAAGACCTGGGAGGGCGAGGCGGCGAGCGCCTTCGCCGAGAAGGTCGGCGACCTGCCGCGCTATGTGGGCGACAGCCGCGACGCGCTGCGCGAGGCCTCGCTCCAGCTGTCCTCGTGGCGCTCGAAACTGGCGGACTACCAGCAGAAGGCCCGGGAGTACGAGGCGCAGGCCAAGGCGGCCAAGGAGCGGGAGAAGACCGGGCAGGGCACCTACGACCGCGCGGCGTCCGCCTACAACCAGGCGGCCGCGGACCCGGCGCTGCGCCTGGCCGGCCAGTACTACGCGACACAGAGCGAACTCGCCGACGCCCAGGCGAGGATCGACGCGGCGTCGAACCGGCTGAACCAGGCGGGCAAGGACCTCGATTCCGCGGGCAAGCAGCTGGAGAGGGCGCAGCAGGAGCTCGAGGACATCATCAAGCGGGCCGAGGAACTGCTGGAGCACCACCAGTCCGACGCCCGTGGCGTCGCGGACAGGCTGCGCAAAGCCAACGACAAGGCGCCCGACGCCGGTTTCTTCGAAGGACTCGCCGACTTCTTCACCAAGGTCGGCCACGACATCCAGAACTGGTGCGTCAAGCACGCCGACCTGCTCAAGCAGATCGGTGACTGGCTCAGCATCGCCTCGACGGTGATGGGCGTCCTGTCCCTGCTCACGCTCTGGTGCCCGCCCCTTGCGGGAGCCTTCGCCCTCGCGGGCGGCGCGCTGTCGCTGGGCGCCCTTGCCACCCACGGGGCGGCGAAACTGGGCGGCGCCGACGTCAGCGCGATGGACCTGATCGGCGACGGTCTGGGCGTCATCCCCATCGGCAAGCTGGGGAAGGTCGCCATGAAGGGCGTCAAGATCCCGATGAAGCTCTACAAGGTGAACGGCAGGACCATCGCCTCCATCGAGCACGTGACCAAGATCCGGGCGCTGAAGAACGCCGGCTACACGGTCGAGAAGCTGGAGGGCAAGGTCGGCCTGCTGCGGCGGGAGGCACTGCCGGGCAGCAAGACGGTCAGCGCCGAGGGCTTCGGCAACCGCATGAAGATGGCCTGGGACAACCACGTCCTGGACACCGTCGGATCGTCCGCCAAGGAGAAGGCGCTGAGCTGGGCGGTGGAGAAGTTCGCCCCGCAGAGCGTGAAGAACTCCCTCGGCGCGGCCATCCGGGCCGACGGCACGCTCGACCCCATGTCGTGGTGGGCCAAGGGACCGCAGGTGGCGCAGCAGGCCCCCGGTATCGTGACCGGCGTCTACAACATGTTCAACAACTCGGACACGCCCGCGGCCGGGAGGCTTTGATGAGCACGTCGCTGTACGAGGCGCCGGGCGTGCTGGTGGAGTTCGAGTCCCCGGACGTCTTCCACGAGATCCCCCTGCACCTCCCGCCCGACGCCCTCGACGCGCAGGTGTCCGAACTGGCCGCGCGCATCTGGCCGGGCGGCACCGACTTCCAGCGGGAGGCCACCGCCGCGGTGTACCGCGAGGTCGCCGGGTCGCTGGACGCCGACGGGGTGCTGCACGCGGCCCTCGGCCTGTTCGCCACCGAGGACGACCGGATCAGCACGGCCAACCTCCTGGTGCGCATCGAGGAGACCGAGCCGGGCGACCCCGGGATCGCGGCGGCGGCGCTGCACGAGTTGCTCTCTCTGGAGCCGCACCGCGACGTCCACAAGGTGGACCTGGAGTGCGGTCCCGCCGTGGTGTCGTTCCACGCGACGGAGATCGACGGCGAACAGGTCGCCGCCCCCTTCGCGTTCCTGCACATCGAGCTCTACGTGCCGTCGCCCTTCGGCGGCTACCTCGTCGTCTTCTCGCTCAGCACCCCGAGCCTGGCGGACCTGCCGGTGTACGTGTCGCTGATGTCCGAGATCGGGGAGAGCGTGCACTTCGCACGCGACCGCGGCGCTTCCGGCGGCGTCCCCGAGGGGGCACCGGAGCAGCCCAGCGCGGGCGGCGACGCCCGCTCCGTCTTCGGGTGACACAGGACAGGACGTGACCGGATGAGTGTCGTTTCGTTCCAGGTACGGCCGCCCTCCGAGCAGGAGCGCAGACAGGCCGGCTTCAAGCTGCAGAAGGTCATCCGCCCCCGGCGGGGCGGCGAGACCGTCTACGTCGGGCACGGTGCCCCCGCCGGCCGCTCCGGGGCCGACGCCAAGCCGCGGTTCGCCATGTACCGGGACCTGGCCGGACGGGAGACGCTCGGCTTCGTCGTACGGCCGGCGGGCGGGCAGTCGTCCGGCGGACGGCTGTCGGTGCTCGGGCCCGGCGGCGAGGAACTGGGGGAGCTGGGGACCCCGGCGAAGCGGGCGCGGTGGCGACCGCGGTGGGAGATCAGGCTGCCGGGCGGCCGGGTGCTCGCCGGGTACGGCGGGACGCTGACCTCGTGGGCGGTCTTCGTGCTGCTGTCGCCGCTGTGGCTCGTCCTGAACCTGTTCTGGGCGGTCGGCGGCACCGGGGACTCCGCCTGGTCGCTGCCCGTCCGCACGGCCTGGCGGCAGGGGGTGGGCTCGCCGGCCCCGCTGAAGTACTACGGGATGTCCGAGCGATACAAGGTGCGGACGGACCGGCTGGACGTACGGCTGGCCTACGCGCAGGCCGTGGTGCACCGCTCGCACGGCACCGCGTGACCGCCCCGGTGCGTCTCGCAACCCCGCGCAGGAACAGGCCGGGGCTGCTCGCGCAGTTCGTCCTGCAGTGGTTGTGGCTGCCGGTGTGGGCCGCGGTCGCGCTCGCCCTGGGCCTGCTCTCGGCCCTTGCGTCGGCGGGGCTCAGCCCCCCGCTCGCCTGACTCAACCCGTGGCGCGCCGTCCTCACCTGGCCCCGGTTCCGGCTGGGGTGGGCCGCCGACCCGGCCCGGTGGGACGCGTACGCGACCGGGCGGATCCGCGCCCGGACCGCGCCGCCGCCGTCGCGGCGGGCTGGACGGCGCAGGTGCGCGGGACCGGGCGGGAGCAGTGGAGCCCCGGCGCCCTGCACCTGCGCCGACCGCTGCCTCAGCCCGGCAGATAGCCCACCAGCAGGTCCGCCAGCCCGTCCGGGTCGGCGAGCGCCACGAGGTGCCCGCCCGGCAGGACGTCGGCCTCGACGCCGAGCCGTTCCCGGGCCACGCGCCGCTGGAAGGCGGCGGGGAACAGCCGGTCGTCGCGGCCCACGACGACGCGGGTGGGCACGTCCGGCCAGGCGGGCAGCGGGAAGGGCTGGCCGAAGGGGGTGTCCGACTGCGGGTTCCCCTGGGCCAGGGCCTCTTCCGCCACGTGTCCCGGGAGGTCGTGGAAGAACGTCACGAGGGGGTCGAACTCCCCGTCCACCGGCCGCCCCTCGGCGAGGTCGAGGGCGCGCCGGGCCTCGGGCTGGCCGGTGGCGGCCCACCATTCCCCGGCGGTCTCGCCGGGCGCCGGGACCATCGCGTTGACCAGGACGAGCAGCACGAGACGGTCCCCGAGCCGTTCGCAGGCGAGGGGCGCGCTGAAGCCGGCCATCGACTGGGCGACCAGCACCAGTGGCGCGCGGTCGCCCGCGGCGGCGACGACCGCGTCCGCGTACTCCCGCAGCCCCGCGCGGTCGTCCCCGGTGGGGAGGTCCACCGCGACCGCGGCGTGGCCGCGGCGGCGCAGCTCCGGCACGAGGAGGTGCCAGAACCAGGTGCCGCCGCCCGCCCCGGGGACCAGGACGAAGGTCGTCCGCGTCACGTTCGCCGCCCCTTCCCGTCAGGACTTCGCCAGGACGGAGGCGAAGCTGTCCAGGATGTGGTTGGCACCGGCCTCGGCCGTGGCGCAGTGCTCCTCGGGGACACCGGGCTGGTGGTAGACGACCTCGGTCCGGTCCCCGCGGTCGGTGAAGGCGGCGTCCATGACCACCTCGGGCGCGCCCGGGACGTCCATCGTCCACACCAGCCGCTTGTGCACCTCCACCTCGCGGTACACCCCGCTCAGCGGCATCTCGCCCTGCGCAGTGGTGATGGTGGCGCGCCAGGCCCCGCCGGGGCGGACGTCGCTGGCGACGGTGGGCAGCGGGGCGCCGAACCACTGGGCGAAGTACTCCGGCTCGGTCCACACCTTCCACACCTTGGCGAGCGGCGCGTCGAAGACCCGGGTAATGGTGATGTCGTTCATGGTGCTGCCCTCCTGGTCGGGCCGGGCCACAGCGGAACGGCTCCGGTGATGGGACCGGGCGGCCCGGCGAAACTCATCGGTGGCGGTGTCCGTCCCGTGTGGTGTGATCGGCAGGAGCGACGAGGGGAGCGGAAGATGGGCGCGCAGGTACGGATCGAGCCGTGGGCGGAGGGCGACCTCGAGCTGCTCAGGCGGGCGAACGCGCCCGCGATGATGCGCCACCTCGGCGGCCCCGAGACCGAGGAGCAGCTGCTCGTACGCCACGAGCGGTACCTGACGGGCGGGAGCGAGGGCGGCGGGATGTTCAGCATCGTGCTGCTGCCCGAGGGGGTGCCGGCCGGGAGCATCGGCTACTGGGAGAAGTCCTGGCGGGGCGGCACGGTCTACGAGACCGGCTGGGGCGTCCTGCCCGAGTTCCAGGGGCGCGGCGTCGCGGCGGCCGCCGGGGAGGCCGTCATCGCCCGGGCGGCGGCCGAGAAGGGCCCGCGCTTCCTGCACGCCTTCCCCAAGGTCGACAACCACCCCTCGAACGCGATCTGCCGCAAGCTCGGCTTCACGCTGGTGGAGGAGTGCGACTTCGAGTACCCGCCGGGGCACCCCATCCGCTGCAACGACTGGCGCCTGGAGCTGCACGCGCCGTGACGCCGGTCCCGGACCCCGGCAGGCCCGTTCCCGTACGACGACGGCTGCCGGAATCGGATCCACGCCGGCCCTCGGGACGATCGTGCCAGGAGCCGGTGCGACCCCGGTGGGGGAGCACCGCCGGGTCCGAACGGGTCCACCTGGACGCGGACGACGCCGCCGAGCAGGCGGCGGAGGTGGAGCGGCCGGTCGCCCTGGGCGCCCGCCGGGTCGACCGGGACCGCTGTCCGCCGGAGCCGGACCTCGTCGTCCCGGCCGACACCGAGGGCAACCGCCTCCGCGTCGTCGACGAGAGCTTCGGCCGACCGCGGCCGGTCCGTCACAGCGGCTCCGGCCCGACCTGCGGAGGCTCCACGAAGAAGCTGTCGTGGCGCAGCAAGAACTCGCGGAACTCCACACCCCCGCGCTGCGCCATCTCTCCGGCCCGCTCGAAGTACTCCTCCCGGGGCGCGCCGGGCGCGAAGAGCAGCAGCATCGACGCCGGCTCGTCGGAGTCGTTCTGGAAGGCGTGCAGCCCCCCGGCCGGCACATGGAGGAAGTCCCCGGGGCGGGCGGTGATCCAGCGCTCCCCGTCGAAGAGCTGCACCGCCCCGGACAGGACGAAGAAGGCCTCCGAGATCGACCGGTGGAAGTGGGTGCTGGGGCCGGCGGAGCCCGGGCCCATGTCGATCCGGTACAGGCCGAAGTCGCCGCCCGTCGACGCGTGCGTGGCCAGGTAGTGGGTGCGGTTGCCCGAGGGAGCGAGCACGTCCGCACCGGTGTCGGCGGCGCGGAACAGCGCGCTGACCTCGCCCTGTTCTCCGAGGTAACGGGGCTCGGGGTAGGACATGATCGCTCGTCGTCTCCTTCGGCATCGGTCAGACAGACCGTGCCACATCCGATCGGGGAACTCCGGCCAGCGCTCCGGGAAGTAGGGCCGAAAGGTTGACGAAGCGTGTCCGCGCCGCCGGCCGCGCGCCCGCGCCTGGTTCCGTGCCCGTGCCCGTGCCCTTGGCCCCCGGCTGATGGCACGATGGCATGCACACATTCGTCACGACACTTTTGACCGGGGGAACGGAGCCGATGAGCAAGGAGATCAGCGACGCGGACCTGATGGACGTCGCCGACGACCCCGCACAGGCCCGCCGACTGCACAAGGCGCTCAGGACACTCGCCGACCATCCCCAAGTCGACGGCACACTCAAGGAGATGGCGCGGGATGTGCTCTCCGGCCGCCTCGGCATGCGTGAGGCACTGGGCTCCGGCGCCTACCTCGGCGCGCTCGGCGACCGCATGGCCGAGCTGAAGCGTGCCGACGAGCTGCTGACGCCCGAGGAGCGGGCGGCGCAGGAGGAGCGCGCCCGGCGCTGGTTCGAGCAGCAGTCCCACGAGGAGGCGGAGGAGGGCCGGGAGGACGGTACGGCCGGCGGCGACCGCCCGGCCGCCGTGCGGCGCGACCCCCGCGACGTTCCGCCCGCCTACCGGCCGCCGTCCCCGCGGGACTGAGGCCGGGGCCCCGAGCACGGCGGGGGCGGCCCGTTGGGCCCGCCCCCGCTCGCGTGTCCGCGTGTCCCGGCGCCGCGCGCCGGGACGGGATCAGCTCTCCGGCAGGAAGCCGGTCTGGATCAGCTGGTTGCCGCGGCGCCGCGTGATGAACTGCGCACGGCCCGGGGGCAGCCTGGACGCCTTGGCGTTGCCGAAGATCGGGCCCTCGGCCGGGTCGCCGGACAGCAGCACGCCGGTCGCGCCCAGCTCCTTGACGCGGGTCAGGAACGGCTCGAAGGACGAACGCGAGGCGCCCGAGGTGCTGCGCGACAGCACGATGCGCAGGCCCAGGTCACGGGCGAACGGCAGGTACTCCATCAGCACCTGCATCGGGTTGCCCATCGAGGTGGCGACCAGGTCGTAGTCGTCCACGAAGACCCAGGCGTCCGGCTCGCTGTACCAGCTGCGGTTGCGCAACTGCTCGGGCGTGACGTCCGGGCCGGGCATCCGGCGGCTCATGGAACCGGCCAGCGACTCCATGACCTCCTGCAGCTGCGGACCGGAGGCGCAGTACTTGTACATGTGGCTCTCCGGGACCTGGCCGAGCAGCGCCCGGCGGAAGTCGGAGACCACGAACAGCGCCTTGCCGGGCTCGTAGCGCTCGCTGACCTGCCGGGCGAGGAACCGCAGCAGCGAGGACTTGCCGGACTCGCTCTCGCCGTAGACGACGAACAGCGGGTCGGTCTCGAAGTCGACGAACACCGGCGACAGGGTCAGCTCGTCCACACCGATCGCGATGCCGCGGTCGGAGAAGTCGCCGCCACCGGGCAGCTCCGTCGACGGCAGCATCGTCGGCAGCATTCGCACCTTCGGCGCGGTGGGGCCCGACCAGCCGGCGTTGACCGAGGCCACGAACTGCGCCATGCCGTCGGAGAGGTCCTCCACACCGGAGGAGGCGTCGATGCGGGGCAGCGCCGCCAGGTAGTCCAGCTTCTCGGGGGACAAGCCGCGGCCCGGCTTGCCGACCGGCACGTTCTCGGCGCGCCTGCGGTCGAACTCGGACTCCATCGGGTCGCCGAGCCGCAGCTCCAGCCGGCTGAGTACCTGGTCACGCAGCGCGGGCCGGATCTCGGTGTAGCGGGTGGCGGTGATCACCAGGTGGATGCCGAAGCCCAGACCGCGGGTGGCGATGTCGTTGATGACCGGGTCGAGCATCTCGTAGTCGGTCTTGAAGGTGCTCCAGCCGTCGATGACCAGGAACACGTCGCCCCAGGGCTGGTCGGGGAAGTGCCCCGAGGCCCGGCGGGAGCGGAAGGTGCCCATCGAGTCGATGACGTTGGTGCGGAAGAACTCCTCGCGGGCGTTCAGGATGCCGTGCACCTCGGCCACCGTACGGCGGACCTTCTCCGCGTCCAGCCGGGAGGCGACCCCGCCGACGTGCGCCAGCCCGTCCAGGGCGAGCATGCCGCCGCCGCCGAAGTCGAGCGCGTAGAACTGCACTTCCTCCGGGGTGTGGGTGAGCGCGAAGGACGCGATCAGGGTGCGGACCAGCGTCGACTTGCCGGACTGAGGGCCGCCCACGATCAGCGCGTGGCCGCCGGAGCTCGACAGGTCCGCGTACATGACGTCGCGGCGCTGCTCGAAGGGCTTGTCGACCAGGCCGACCGGCACCTGCAGCTTGCCGGCGGCGGTGTAGCCGTCCGCGTGCAGACCCCGTTCGGCACTCACCGTCAGCGGCGGCAGCACCTGGTCGACGCTGAACGGCTCGTCCAGCGGCGGCAGCCACACCTGGTGGGCGGGCGGACCCTGGCCCTCCAGCCGTCCCACGATGACGTCGAGCACCGTGTCGGCCAGCGCGTCGTCGACCTGCCCGGCGCGCTGCTGCGGCTCCGGCTCGGTGACGATGCGCACGGGCACGGGCGAGGCGGTGAACAGCACGGGGGAGCGGTCGACACGCGCCCCGCTCGCCGTGCGGGTGCCCGGCGTCCGGTAGGTGCCGGACACGTACGCGGCCTTGAACTGCACCATCGTGTCGGTGCCGTACTTCAGGATACCCGCGCCGGGGACGTTGGGCAGGTGGTACGCGTCGGGCACGCCGATCGCGGTGCGCGACTCGGCCGCGGAGAAGGTCCGCAGACCGATGCGGTACGACAGGAAGGTGTCCAGGCCGCGCAGCTTGCCCTCCTCCAGGCGCTGCGAGGCCAGCAGCATGTGCACACCCAGCGACCGGCCGATGCGGCCGATCTGGATGAACATCTCGATGAAGTCCGGCTTGGCGGCGAGCAGTTCGGAGAACTCGTCGATGATCAGGACCAGCGAGGGCAGCGGGTCGAGCGCCGCGCCGGCCGCGCGGGCCTTCTCGTAGTCGGTGATGTTGGCGTAGTTGCCGGCCTGCCGCAGCAGCTCCTGGCGGCGGGTCAGCTCACCGGTGATGGAGTCGCGCATGCGGTCCACCAGGGTGAGCTCGTCGGCCAGGTTGGTGATGACCGCCGACACGTGGGGCATCGTGCCCATGCCGGTGAAGGTCGCGCCGCCCTTGAAGTCGGCGAGCACGAAGTTGAGGGTCTCCGAGGAGTGCGTCACGGCCAGGCCCAGCACCAGCGTGCGCAGCAGCTCGGACTTGCCGGAACCGGTGGCGCCGACGCACAGGCCGTGCGGGCCCATGCCCTCCTGCGAGGCCTCCTTGACGTCCAGCATGACCGGCTCGCCGGTCTCGCCCAGGCCGATGGGCACCCGCAGCCGCTCGTGGAGGGTCCGCGGCCGCCAGGTCCGCGCCACGTCCACCGAGGCCGCGTCGCCGATGCCCATCAGGTCGGTGAAGTCCAGGTTCGCCAGCAGCGGTTCGTCGGCGTCCGCGGCACCCAGCCGCAGGGGCGCGAGCTGCCGTGCCAGCGACTCCGCCTGCACCGGGGACAGCACGTCGGGCACGCCGGTGAAGGTGCCGGCCCCCGCCTCCAGGTACAGCTGGTCGCGCCACACCTGGATCGACAGCGAGCCGCGCGCCTCGTCCAGTTCGCCGGGGACGACCTCCAGGATCGTGACGCCCTGCAGTCCCTCGGCCGACGCGATCACCGAGTCCGCCGGCACACCGCCGCCGTCCAGCACGATCACCACGTGGGGCTGGTCCAGCACCGGCTGGCCCTCGCGGTTGAAGCGCGGCCTGCCCTCCAGCTCGTCCGCCAGCAGGTCCTCGACCTCGCCCAGGTCACCGCATATCAGACGGCGCGAGCCCGCCCCGTCGTGCTCCTTGTGCTGCGCGTGGGGCAGCCACTTGACCCACTCCCACTCCGGCTGGGCGCCGGGAGCCGCCACGATGGCGACGACCAGGTCCTCCGGCGAGTGCAGGGAGCACAGCTGGCCCACGATGGAGCGGGTCTGCCCGTAGACGGTCTCCGGGTCCCCGGAGACGGTCACGTGGTAGAAGGAACGCAGCCCCACCGCCAGCGGCAGGTTGTCCAGCGAGCCGTGCGCCGCGATGAACTGCTGCATCGAGTGCGCGGTCAGCGGCTCCAGTTCGTCCACCGGGGCGGTCTCCGGCGCCACCAGCGGCGTCGACAGCTGCTGCGGGCCGAGGCCCACCCGCACCTGCGCGAAGTCCGGGTCGGTGAAACGGCGTTCCCACACCCGTGAGGACTCGGCGACCAGCGCCCACAGCTGTTCGGGCGCGGGATGCAGGTAATACTGGGCGTCGCGCTGCCGGCGGGCGGTCTTGCGCACCCCGCGGCGCACCTGCGCCAGGTACTTCAGGTAGTCCCGGCGGGCCTCCGCCATCTGCCCCGACGGCCCCTTGCGGGCGCGCACGATCTGGGCCACCACCATCGCCACGGTGGAGCCCAGCATGAGCACGCCCATGACCTTCATGAACCCGCCGGAGGTCCCCGACCCCGTGGGCAGGAAGAAGAACGCCGCCGAGGAACCCATGCCGAGCATCGGCAGCAGGTTCATCAGCAGGCCCTGGTCCTCGCCGCGCGGCAGTTCGGGCGGGGCTTCGAGCCGTACCTCCTCATTAGGCACCTCCGGCGGGTAAACCCGCGGCGGGCGCTTGATGACGACCACGCTCACCGATGCACCAGTCCTTCACGCGAATCGCAGTTTCGGGCCGCCCCCGTGGTGACGGTCCCCCGTATGACACGTCCCGGTCGCGCTGCGCCCCGCGCGGGGCGGGCATCGGACCACAGGCAGGTGGCGATCCTACTGGGCATGACAGTTCAAAGGCACTGGGACGGGCGAGGGGCAAGGGACTTGAGGTACCCGGTAGGGTGACGGATCGCGAGGCGCGGACGGGGGTCCGACCCTGGACGGCCGCGCGGACCCCAGCCCAACCCACCCATCACCGGACGAGGGGGACCACTCCAGGTGAGCACGATCTCAGCGACGGGATTCTGCAGAGTCACGGTGGCGGCGCCGAACAGCCGGATCGATGTGGCACTCCCGGAGGACGTGCCGCTCTCCGACATCCATCCGGAGATACTGCGCCTGTCGGGCCAGACCCCCGGCGAAGCCGCCCCCACCGGCTACAACTTGGTCCGCCGGGACGGACGTGTCCTCGACGGCACCCTGTCCCTGGCCGAACAGCGTGTGCACGACGGTGAGTTGCTGCTGCTGCGCCCGTTCGCGGACTCACTGCCGCCCGCCGTGTTCGACGACGTCGTCGACGCCGTCGCCGCCGCGGTCGAGACCGACCGGCGCAGCTGGAACGACGGCCTCATGCGCGGCGTGGGCCTGACCGCCGGCGTCATCCTGCTCGCCCTGATGGCCTTCGTGCTCTGGTTCTCCGAGCCGGTCAAGCACGACATGCACGGCCTGTCCGGCATCCTCGCGGGCGCCGCGGGCCTGGTACTGGTGGCGCTGGCCTCGGTGCGCGCCCGCGTGTACGACGACCGCCACTCGGCCGTCGCCCTCGGCCTCGCCTCCCTGCCGCTGCTGCTCGTCGCCGGCTCCGGGATCATGGGCCTCGACGGGAACGGGGGACCGGGCCGGCTGCACTTCCTCATCGGCTGCGTCGTCGTGCTCGTCGCCGCGGTGCTCCTCGTGCTGATGCTGCCCCAGGGGGACGCTCCGTTCGTCGCGGCCTCCTTCACCGCCGGCGTCGGCACCGTGGCCACCTTCGTGGCGATCCTCACCGACGCCGCCCCGCGCGAGGCCGCCGCCGTCACCGCCGTCGTCATGATCGCCGTCATCGGCTTCCTGCCCGGCTGGTCCGCCCGCTTCGCCCGGCTGCCCATCGGCTTCCGCTCGCCCGACCAGGTCCAGGCCCGGCACCGCGGCGACGGCGACCGGCAGGGCGAGGAGGAGCCGGTCGACTTCGACCGGATCACCAACCAGGCCCGTCGCGGCCACGAGCTGCTGCTCGGTCTGGTCGGCGGCTGCGCCGCCGCGATCGTCGGCTCCGCCGGCGTCGTGCTCGGCTTCTCCGACAGCTCCTGGGCGCAGCTGCTCGCCCTCGCCATGGGCCTGGCGACCCTGATGCGCGCCCGGCTGTTCCGCTACACCTCGCAGGTCGTGACGTTGATGGTGGCCGGTGTGATCACCGTCGGGCTGCTGATCATCGGCCTCTCCCTCAACCTGCCGGCCGACGTCCTCACCGACCTGCTGCGCGGCAACCACTCCTCGCTCGACATCCGCACCGTGTGGCTGTCCGCGGCGGTCGCCCTGGGCGCGGCCCTCCTGGTGGCGATCGCCCTCGTCGTCCCGAGCAAGGGCGTCACCCCCTTCTGGGGCCGGATGCTCGACCTCGCCGAGGCGACCGTGCTGCTCTCCCTCATCCCGCTCGCCCTCGCCGTCCTCGACCTGTACGCCGAGGCCCGCGGCATGACCAGCGGCTGAACGACGGGCGGCAGGGCCGGAGGGCCCGCTGCCGCCGGCGGCCCCCGCCACCCCGGCCCCGGACATCGCACCGGGCCCGGGGTGGTACTCTGTGTAACCGATGCGTCCGCCCATGCGCGGCGCGTCATGCCTTCCGGGTCAACGAAGCTTCTCCTGTGACGCAGACCAGGGGCGCTCGGAGGCACCGACACCACAAGGAGACCGTATGTCGCTCGACGTCGCGACGAAGAAGCAGATCATCGCCGAGTTCGGCACCAAGGAGGGCGACACCGGCTCCCCCGAGGTCCAGGTCGCGCTGCTCTCGCGCCGCATCTCGGACCTGACCGAGCACCTCAAGACCCACAAGCACGACCACCACTCCCGTCGTGGTCTGCTGATCCTGGTCGGCCAGCGCCGCCGCCTGCTGCAGTACCTGGCCAAGAAGGACATCCAGCGCTTCCGTGCGCTGGTCGACCGCCTCGGCATCCGCCGCGGTGCGGCCGGCGCCCGCTGAGACGCCGTAGAGGGAGCGGTTCCCAGCCGGGGGCCGCTCCCTTTGCGTACGTACGGGGCCGCGCTGGGCGCGAGACCGGGGCCGAGACTTTGTAGTCTGGTCCCATACACAACGCCATAGAGCATGCGGAGGGAGCGTCCTCCTAGCGCCACCAGAGCCGGTCCTCGGTAGTGGCCCCCGGGCAGCACGTACGTCCCGGTGGCTTCGATCGAAGACCGGCCCGGCGGGACGCCCCTCCACCGACGGTCCCCGGGAAGACGCCCGGGGGCACGAAAGAGGAGAATTCCCATAGTGGAGAACGAGACCCACTACGCCGAGGCCGTGATCGACAACGGCAGCTTCGGCACCCGCACGATCCGCTTCGAGACGGGCCGCCTGGCCCGTCAGGCCGCCGGTTCGGCCGTGGCGTACCTGGACGACGACACCATGGTGCTGTCGGCCACCACCGCCTCGAAGCACCCGAAGGACCAGCTCGACTTCTTCCCGCTGACGGTGGACGTCGAGGAGCGCATGTACGCGGCCGGGCGGATCCCCGGTTCCTTCTTCCGCCGCGAGGGCCGCCCCTCCGAGGACGCGATCCTCACCTGCCGCCTGATCGACCGCCCGCTGCGCCCGTCCTTCAAGAAGGGCCTGCGCAACGAGATCCAGGTCGTGGCGACGGTCATGGCGCTCAACCCCGACCACCTCTACGACGTGGTCGCCATCAACGCCGCCTCCTGCTCCACGCAGCTCGCCGGCCTGCCCTTCTCCGGCCCGGTCGGCGGCGTGCGCGTCGCGCTGATCCGCGGCCAGTGGGTCGCCTTCCCGACCCACAGCGAGCTGGAGGAGGCCGTCTTCGACATGGTCGTGGCCGGCCGCACCCTCGAGGACGGCGACGTCGCGATCATGATGGTCGAGGCCGAGGCCACCGACAAGACGATCAAGCTCGTCGAGGGCGGCGCCGAGGCGCCGACCGAGGAGATCGTCGCGGCGGGCCTGGAGGCCTCCAAGCCCTTCATCAAGGTGCTGTGCAAGGCGCAGGCCGACCTCGCCGCGAAGGCCGCCAAGGAGACCGCCGAGTTCCCGATCTTCCTGGACTACCAGGACGACGTGTTCGAGGCGCTGGAGTCCTCGGTCGCCGACGAGTTGAAGCAGGCGCTGACCATCGCCGGCAAGCAGGCCCGCGAGGCCGAGCTGGACCGTGTGAAGGCGCTCGCCGCCGAGAAGCTGCTGCCGCAGTTCGAGGGCCGCGAGAAGGAGATCTCCGCGGCGTACCGCTCGCTGACCAAGAAGCTGGTCCGCGAGCGCGTCATCAAGGACAAGGTCCGCATCGACGGCCGCGGCGTCACCGACATCCGCACCCTGGCCGCCGAGGTCGAGGCGATCCCGCGGGTGCACGGCTCGGCGCTGTTCGAGCGCGGCGAGACCCAGATCCTGGGTGTCACCACGCTGAACATGCTGCGCATGGAGCAGCAGCTGGACACGCTGGCGCCCGAGACGCGCAAGCGCTACATGCACAACTACAACTTCCCGCCGTACTCCGTCGGCGAGACCGGCCGCGTGGGCTCCCCCAAGCGCCGTGAGATCGGCCACGGCGCGCTGGCCGAGCGGGCGATCCTCCCGGTCCTGCCGGCCCGCGAGGACTTCCCGTACGCCATCCGCCAGGTCTCCGAGGCGCTGGGCTCCAACGGCTCCACCTCCATGGGCTCGGTCTGCGCCTCCACCATGTCGCTGCTGAACGCCGGTGTGCCGCTGAAGGCCCCCGTCGCCGGCATCGCCATGGGCCTGATCTCCCAGGAGATCGACGGCGAGACCCACTACGTCACCCTCACCGACATCCTCGGTGCGGAGGACGCCTTCGGCGACATGGACTTCAAGGTCGCCGGCACCAAGCAGTTCGTCACCGCGCTGCAGCTGGACACCAAGCTCGACGGCATCCCGGCGTCGGTCCTGGCCGCGGCCCTCAAGCAGGCCCGCGACGCCCGTCTGCACATCCTCGACGTGATGATGGAGGCGATCGACACTCCGGACGAGATGTCGCCGAACGCCCCGCGCATCATCACCGTCAAGATCCCGGTGGACAAGATCGGTGAGGTCATCGGCCCCAAGGGCAAGATGATCAACCAGATCCAGGAGGACACCGGCGCCGAGATCACCATCGAGGACGACGGCACCATCTACATCGGTGCCGCCGACGGCCCGTCCGCCGAGGCCGCCCGCGCCACCATCAACGGCATCGCCAACCCGACGATGCCCGAGGTCGGCGAGCGCTACCTGGGCACGGTCGTGAAGACCACCACCTTCGGTGCCTTCGTCTCCCTGCTCCCGGGCAAGGACGGCCTGCTGCACATCTCGCAGATCCGCAAGCTGGCCGGCGGCAAGCGCGTCGAGAACGTCGAGGACGTCCTCGCCGTGGGCTCCAAGGTCCAGGTCGAGATCGCCGAGATCGACCAGCGCGGCAAGCTCTCGCTGATCCCGGTCATCGAGGGCGAAGAGGCCGCGGCCGACGACAAGGCCGAGGACGCGTCCGAGAAGTGACCACCCGCACCACTCGTGTGACGGCCCGCCCCACCACCAAGGGGCGGGCCGTCCGCACGCAGACCCTGCTCCCCGGCACCGACGGCATCGGCACGGTGCGGCGCAGCGTGCTCCCCGGCGGCCTGCGCGTGGTCACCGAGACCCTGCCGACGGTGCGCTCCGCGACCTTCGGCATCTGGGTCGGCGTCGGCTCACGCGACGAGACCCCGGCCCTGAACGGCGCCACGCACTACCTCGAGCACCTGCTCTTCAAGGGCACCGCGCGGCGCAGCGCGCTGGAGATCTCCTCGGCGATCGACGCCGTCGGCGGCGAGATGAACGCCTTCACGGCCAAGGAGTACACGTGCTACTACGCGCGCGTCCTCGACACCGACCTGCCGCTCGCCATCGACGTGGTCAGCGACATGCTGACCGGTTCCCTGATCCGCCAGGAGGACATCGACGCCGAGCGCGGCGTCGTCCTGGAGGAGATCGCGATGACCGAGGACGACCCCGGTGACCAGGTCCACGATCTGTTCGCCACCGCCATGCTGGGCGACTCCCCGCTCGGCCGCCCCGTCCTCGGCACCGTCGACACCATCAACGCCCTCACCCGCGACCAGGTCGCCCGCTTCTACCGGAAGCACTACGACCCGACGCGGCTGGTCGTCGCCGCCGCGGGCAACGTCGACCACGCCACCGTCGTCCGCCAGGTCCGCAAGGCCTTCGAGGACGCGGGCGCCCTCCGCGACGCGGACGCCGTGCCCCGCCCGCCGCGCGGCGGCGCCCGCACGATACGCGGCCAGGGCCGGGTGGAGCTCCTGGAGCGCCGCACCGAGCAGGCCCACGTCGTGCTCGGCATGCCGGGCCTGTCCCGGCACGACGACCGGCGCTGGGCGCTGGGCGTGCTCAACACCGCCCTCGGCGGCGGAATGAGCTCCCGGCTGTTCCAGGAGGTCCGCGAGAAGCGCGGACTCGCCTACAGCGTCTACTCGTACACCTCGTCCTTCGCGGACTCCGGTCTGTTCGGCGTGTACGCCGGCTGCCAGCCGCGCCGCGTCCACGAGGTCCTCAAGATCTGCCGCGAGGAACTGGACCAGGTCGCCGAGCACGGGCTGAGCGACGAGGAACTGCACCGGGCCATCGGCCAGTTCTCCGGCTCGACCGTGCTCAGCCTGGAGGACACCGGCGCGCTGATGAACCGGATCGGCAAGAGCGAGCTGTGCTGGGGCGAGCAGATGTCGGTGGACGCCACACTGGAGAGGATCGCCGCGGTCACCCCCGACGAGGTGCGCGCGGTCGCCCGCGACGTCCTGGGACAGCGTCCCTCGCTGGCCGTCATAGGCCCGCTGAAGGACCGGCAGGCCGCCCGGCTGCACGAGTCCGTCGCCTGAGCCCTGAGCCGTACCGACCGTCTCGAACGTATGGACCGGAGGACTGGAACGATGAGCAAGATCCGTGTGGGTGTGATCGGGGCCCGCGGCCGTATGGGCGCCGAGGCGGTCAAGGCCGTCGAGGCCGCGGACGGCCTGGAGCTGGTGGCGGCGATCGGCCGCGAGGACAAGCTGGAGTCCCTCGCCGAGAACGGGGCCCAGGTCGCCGTCGAACTGACCACTCCGGGCTCGGTGATGGGCAACCTCGACTTCTGCCTGCGGCACGGCATCCACGCCGTCGTCGGTACCACCGGCTGGACCGACGAGCGCCTGGACACCCTGCGCGGCTGGCTCGGCCAGGCCCCGGGCACCGGTGTGCTCATCGCACCGAACTTCGGCATCGGGGCGGTCCTGGCGATGCGCTTCGCCCGCCAGGCCGCCCGCTTCTTCGAGTCCGCCGAGATCGTCGAACTCCACCACCCGGACAAGGTCGACGCGCCCAGCGGCACCGCCGTCCGCACCGCGCAGCTCATCGCCGACGCCCGCCGCGAGGCCGGGCTCGGCGAGCAGCCGGACGCCACGGCGACCGCCCTGGACGGGGCGCGCGGCGCCGACGTCGAGGGCGTGCCCGTGCACGCGGTGCGGCTGCGCGGTCTCGTCGCCCACCAGGAGGTGCTCTTCGGCGACGCCGGAGAGGTCCTCACCATCCGCCACGACTCCATGAACCGCGCCTCCTTCATGCCGGGCGTCCTGCTCGGCGTGCGCAGGGTCGTCTCCACGCCGGGGCTCACCTTCGGCCTGGAGCACTTCATGGACCTCGACTGACCGCCGAGAGACGACAGACTGAGAGCCGGGTCCGCCCATCATGCGCGCAAAGATCACCTACTTCGTCCTCGCGGCCGTCCTGGTCGTCTACTTCGTGCTGGCCGGCGCCCGCGGCGTCTGGCTGATCCAGGACGGCCGCCCGGTCACGGTGGTGTTCGGCGTGGCCGTGCTCGTGCTGCCCCTGGTCGGCGTCTGGTTCCTGGTCCGTACGACGCAGTTCGCGCGCAACGCGGACCGGCTGGCCCGGGAACTGGAGGCCGAGGGAGGCCTCCCGGAGGACGAGCTGGTGCGCACCCCGAGCGGGCGCGTCGACCGGGCCTCCGCCGACGCGGTCTTCGCCAGGCGCAAGGCCGAGACCGAGGCGGCGCCGGAGGACTGGCGGACCTGGTTCCGGCTCGCGGTCGCCTACCACGACGCCCGCGACACCCCGCGGGCACGAAAGGCCATGCAGCGGGCGATCGCCCTGCGGGGGAAGGCGCCGCTGGCCCCCTGAGCGGGGTCCGGTGCGCCTCAGCCCTGCAGGACGGCCGTCCCGGCCCCGGCCTCGCCGGGGGCGCCGGTCAGCGCGCGCAGCAGGGCGTGCGGGACGCGGCCGTCCAGCACCCGTGCGGTGCGGACCCCGGCGCGGACCGCGCGCAGGCAGCTCTCCATCTTCGGCACCATGCCGCCCCCTAGGGACGGCAGCACCAGTTCCAGCTCGGTGGCGGTGAGCCGGTCCAGCACCCGCTCCCGGCGCGGCCAGTCCGCGTACACCCCGGGCACGTCGGTCAGCACCACCAGGGCCTCCGCGCCCAGCGCGGCGGCCAGCGCGCCGGCGGCCGCGTCCGCGTTGACGTTGTAGACCTCGCCGTCCGTCCCGCGGCCGAGCGGCGAGACCACGGGGACGTGGCCGTGGTCCAGCAACACGTCCAGGGCCGCGGTGTTGACCTCCGTCACGTCCCCGACCAGGCCGATGTCCAGCAGCTCCCCGCCGACCTCGGCGTACCGGCGCACCACGGTGAGGGTGTGCGCGTCCTCGCCGGTGAGCCCGACGGCGTACGGGCCGTGCTCGTTGAGCAACCGCACCAGCTCCCGCTGCACCTTGCCGGCGAGCACCATCCGCACCACGTCCAGCGTCTCCGGGGTGGTGACGCGCTGACCGCCCAGGAACCTCGCCGGCACGCCCAGCCGGTCGAGCTGCGCGCTGATCTGCGGACCGCCCCCGTGCACCACGACGGCCCGCACCCCGGTCCGCCGCAGGCGCACCACGTCCTCGGCGAAGGAACGCAGCAACGGCCCGTCGGTCATGGCGTGCCCGCCGAACTTCACGACGACGGTGCGGCCCCGCAGCGGTTCCAGCGCGGGCAGCGGCCCGGGGCGGCTGAGGAGCGTGCTCGGATGGGGCGGTGCGAACAACTGTCGCTCCAGGTCCTCGACGGGCCAGATCGGCCGGACGCTAACAGCCGCAGGCGAACGCCCGATGACGCCCGTCTGTCACCCGCGGGGTTCCCGCGGTGCGCCGCCACGTGTGCCTCGGAGCGGACCGGCAGGCGCCAGCCTGGAGCCCGGCCGCGGCGTCAGCCTCCCGCCGGGCCCCCGCAGGCGCCCTGAGGGCCCACAGCCGCCCTGGCGGGCCTTACCGGCCCAGCTCGGCGGCCCAGCCCTCTATGGCGTCCGCCGCCTGGTCGAAGGCCTCCGTACGGCCCAGGAAGTCCGCGTTGTGGTCGGTGAGCAGCGGCCGCAGCAACTGGCCGTTCGACCGCGCGACGACCAGGGCCTGGCCCTGCACGGTCCGCGGCAGCCCCAGCCACTTCACCGGCTGCTGGGCCGTACGGACGGATCCGACCCGGTCCCACGGCAGCGTCGTGGTGTACAGGAGCCCCACCTGCCGCAGGCCGCGCGTGCTCACCCAGAACCCCACGCGCAGCAGGCGCAGCGCGCAGCCGATCGCCAGGACCGCCGCGCCGAGCGTCGTCGCCACACCGGGCCCGTTGCCCGAAAGCCCCATGATCACCGCTGCGATGAGCAGGTACGAGGCGAGCATGAGCAGCATCGCCGCCGCGGCGACCCGCCAGGGGCCCGGGCGGTAGGGACGGACCCACCCGTCCTGGACCCGGTGCGGAAGGGCGGCGTCCGCGGCGTACTCGTCGTGGCCGCTGTCGGCGGCGAGGAAGGGCAGAGACACATCGGTGAGGCTAGCGGGCCCCGCCGGGACCGGCCAGCAGTGGTCCGCCGGTCGTCTGCCTTGCTCCGCTTTGCGGGGAGTGGGGGCGGTGTCGACGGGTGTCGGGCGATGTCGGAACGGGCGCATAGGCTGGTCGCCGCCCCAAGCTCCGTGAGGAAGGACGCCCGGTGACCGACACCTCCGCCGACGATTCCGTGCAGTTCCGCGACGACGTGACCGTCGAGCTCGTCAAGCACAGCGCCGCCGATTCCGACGTGCTCTGGGCCGCCCGGGTCTCCACGGCCGGCGAGCAGTCCCTGGCGGAGCTGACCAAGGACCCGGAGCGCTCGAAGGGCCTGATCAACTTCCTCATGCGGGACCGCCACGGCAGCCCCTTCGAGCACAACTCGATGACCTTCTTCGTCAGCGCCCCGATCTTCGTCTTCCGCGAGTTCATGCGCCACCGCGTCGGATGGTGCCTCGCGGGTGACACGGAGATCACGCTGGAAAGCGAGGCGGGCAATCTGCGGCGGCGGTCGATCAAGGAACTGCACCGCCTCTGGCACGCCGGCGTGGAGGACCGGCTGCCCGCATCCGCCGGAGGGGTGTCGTGGCACGCCAAGGCGGGCAAGTGGATGGCCCAGGTCCGGCGCGGCGACAAGAACCACTACCTGGGGCTCTATGAGAGCCGTGACGCCGCCGACAGCGCCGTGGCCGAGTTCCGTGAACAGCACCCGAGCACGCGTCTGCGCAAGCTCGAGTCCGTCCGCCGCAACCACGTGCGCTGCTACGACGAGGAGACGCTCCTCGCCCAGCGGGCTCGCATCGTCGACGTCATCGAGTCCGGGGTCAAGCAGCTCATCAAGATCACGACGGCGTCCGGCCGGGTCCTGCGGTGTTCCGTGGACCACGCGATCCTCACCCCGGAGGGCTGGGCGAAGGCCGGGGAACTCGCGGCAGGAGATGCCGTCATGGTCGCCACGACGGCCCCCCGGCCGTCCCAGGCCCTGGTGCCGCCGAGCCTCCGCCGCGGTATCGGCGTGTGGACGTCCATGCAACGCGAGCGGCTGATCAAGGAGACGGACACCTGCTACATGTGCTCGCGGTCCTTCCCGCGGGAATCGCTCGCTCTGGACCACCGTGTTCCCGTCGCCGCCGACCTGGGGCTCGCGCTGGACACCGGCAACCTCGCTCCGGCCTGCGAGGACTGCCACACCCGCAAGAGCGGCGAGGAGCAGGCACTCGCGAAGCGCGGCGGCAAGATCGCGACCGCGGTGCCCGAGCGGATCCTGGAGATCGTCCAGGACGGCGAGGAGATGACCTACGACCTGTCCGTCGAGGGTCCGTGGCACAACTTCGTCGCCAATGGCATCGTCGTGCACAACTCGTACAACGAGGAGTCCGGTCGCTACCGGGAGCTCCAGCCCGTCTTCTACGTCCCCGGTGAGGACCGCAAGCTGGTCCAGCAGGGCCGCCCCGGGAAGTACGAGTTCGTACACGGGTCCACGGAGCAGCACCAGTCCGTCGTGGACGCCATGGAGGCCTCCTACCGGCAGTCCTACGACGCGTACCAGAAGATGCTGGCGGCCGGCGTCGCCCGCGAGGTCGCCCGGGCCACGCTGCCCGTCGGCCTGTTCTCGTCGATGTACGCCACCTGCAACGCGCGCTCGCTGATGCACTTCCTCGGCCTGCGCACCCAGCACGAGCTCGCCAAGGTGCCGTCGTTCCCGCAGCGGGAGATCGAGATGGTCGGGGAGCGGATGGAAGCCGAATGGGCGAAGCTCATGCCGCTCACGCACGCCGCCTTCAACGGCAACGGCCGGATCGCTCCGTAGCAGGTCACCACTCATCCGGAATCTTCCGATTGCCGGGTTTCATGCAATTCGTCTAGTCTTCAGAAACGGATTCCGGTGCTGCTTGAACCCCCGAGCAGGCAGCGCCGGAGTCCTCATCGCAGGTCCCGAGGGGGTGTCCCGGCACCGGCACCGAGTAGCGTTGGACCCATGGCTCCGACCTCCACCCCGCAGACCCCCTTCGGGCGGGTCCTGACCGCAATGGTCACGCCGTTCACCGCGGACGGCGCCCTCGACCTCGACGGCGCGCAGCACCTCGCCGCCCACCTCGTCGAGGCAGGCAACGACGGCCTGGTCGTCAACGGCACCACCGGTGAGTCGCCGACCACCAGCGACGTGGAGAAAGAGCAGCTCGTCCGGGCCGTACTGGAGGCGGTCGGCGACCGCGCGTTCGTCGTCGCGGGCGTCGGCACCAACGACACCCACCACACCCTCGAGCTGGCCCGCCAGGCGGAGCGCGCCGGCGCCCACGGCCTGCTCGCGGTCACCCCGTACTACAACAAGCCCCCTCAGGAGGGCCTGTACCGGCACTTCACCGCCGTCGCGGACGCCACCGGCCTGCCGGTGATGCTCTACGACATCCCCGGCCGCAGCGGCGTCCCCATCGAGACCGAGACCCTCGTCCGGCTCGCCGAGCACCCCCGGATCGTCGCCAACAAGGACGCCAAGGGCGACCTCGGCGCCGCGAGCTGGGCCATGGGCCGCAGCGGCCTCGCCTGGTACTCCGGCGACGACATGCTCAACCTGCCGCTTCTCTCCGTCGGCGCCGTCGGGTTCGTCTCCGTCGTGGGACATCTGGTCAGCCCTGAACTGCGGGCCCTCCTCGAGGCGTATCTCTCGGGAGACACCCACAAGGCGACGGAGATCCACCAGAAGCTGCTCCCGGTCTTCAGCGGCGTCTTCCGTACCCAGGGCGTCATCACCACCAAGGCCGCCCTGGCCCTGCAGGGGCTGCCCGCCGGCCCGCTGCGGCTCCCGCTCGTGGAGCTCGACGAGGCGGCGACGGCACAGCTGAAGCAGGATCTCGCCGCCGGCGGGGTACAGCTGTAACCAAAGACTTAAGAACTGAATATCGCCCCATGAGGACAACGCAAGAGAACGCACACTGTCACGCGCGCACGGTGTCCCCGGGCTTCCGCCCGGGGCCTGTGGCGTGCGTGGTGAGGAGAGACTTTGAGCCATCCGCACCCTGAGCTCGGCCCACCCCCCGCGCTGCCCGAAGGCGGTCTGCGCATCACACCGCTAGGCGGTCTCGGAGAGATCGGCCGCAACATGACGGTCTTCGAGTACGGAGGCCGACTGCTGATCGTCGACTGCGGGGTGCTCTTCCCGGAGGAGGAGCAGCCCGGAGTGGACCTGATCCTCCCGGACTTCACCTCGATCCGCGACCGCCTGGACGACGTCGTCGGCATCGTCCTCACGCACGGGCACGAGGACCACATCGGCGCCGTCCCCTTCCTCCTTCGGGAGAAGGACGACATCCCGCTGATCGGCTCGAAGCTGACCCTCGCCCTCATCGAGGCCAAGCTCGCCGAGCACCGCATCCGCCCCTACACACTCGAGGTCGCCGAGGGGCAGCGCGAGCGCATCGGGCCCTTCGACTGCGAGTTCATCGCGGTCAACCACTCCATCCCCGACGCCCTCGCGGTCGCCATCCGCACCCCGGCGGGCATGGTCGTGCACACCGGCGACTTCAAGATGGACCAGCTGCCGCTCGACGGCCGGCTCACCGACCTGCACGCCTTCGCGCGCCTGTCGCAGGAGGGCATCGACCTGTTGCTCTCGGACTCCACCAACGCGGAGGTCCCCGGCTTCATCCCGCACGAGCGGGACATCTCGCCGGTGCTGCGCCAGGTCTTCGCCAAGGCCGACAAGCGGATCATCGTGGCCAGCTTCGCCAGCCACGTCCACCGCATCCAGCAGGTCCTGGACGCCGCCCACGAACGCGGCCGCAAGGTCGCCTTCATCGGCCGCTCCATGGTCCGCAACATGGGCATCGCCCGGGACCTGGGCTATCTGCGGGTCCCACCGGGCCTCATCGTGGACGTCAAGACGCTCGACGACCTCCCCGACGAGAAGATCGTCCTGGTGTGCACCGGCTCCCAGGGCGAACCCATGGCGGCGCTGTCCCGGATGGCCAACCGCGACCACCAGATCCGCATCGTCGAGGGCGACACCGTCGTCCTCGCCTCGTCACTCATCCCGGGCAACGAGAACGCGGTCTACCGGGTGATCAACGGCCTCACCCGCTGGGGTGCCAACGTCGTGCACAAGGGCAACGCCAAGGTGCACGTCTCCGGCCACGCCTCCGCCGGCGAGCTGCTGTACTTCTACAACATCTGCAAGCCCCGCAACCTCATGCCGGTCCACGGCGAATGGCGGCACCTGCGCGCCAACGCCGAACTCGGCCGGGCCACCGGTGTCCCGAAGGAGCGCTGCGTCCTCGCCGAGGACGGGCTGGTCGTCGACCTCGTCGACGGCGTCGCGAAGGTCACCGGCAAGGTGCAGGCGGGCTATGTGTACGTGGACGGCCTCTCGGTCGGCGACGTCACCGAGTCCTCCCTCAAGGACCGCCGCATCCTCGGCGAGGAGGGCATCGTCTCGGTGTTCATCGTCGTCGACAGCACCACCGGCAAGGTCGTGGGTGGCCCGTTCATCCAGGCCCGCGGCTCCGGCATCGACGACGAGGCCTTCAACGAGGTCCTCCCCAAGATCGAGGAGTCCCTCGCCCGCGCCGCCTCCGACGGCGTCGCCGAGGTCCGCCAGTTGCAGCAGCTCATCCGTCGCGCGATCGGCAAGTGGGTCTCCGACAACTACCGCCGGCGCCCGATGATCCTCCCGGTGGTCGTGGAGGTCTGACGCACCACCAGGAGCGGGGCACCCTCGATTTGCATCGGGGTGCCCCGCTCCAGTACGTTGGCACAACCCCCGCGACGAGAACGCCACGGAGACGTGCGCCCTCGGAGCGGTTCGGTAAATCCGGCGGAAAGCATCTGCTAAAGTCGGGGAGCGCGAAAGCCGAAAGGCAGAAACGCAAAAGCAGGAAATCCCCACCGGCGGGAATCGGGCACGAAAGAGTCTGATAAAGTCGGGAACGTCGAAAAGCGAAAGCAGGACGGCGGAACCCCCTCCAGAGGGTGGCAGAGAAGGAAATCGGATCTGCTAAGCTGGAGACAACGAAGGGAAAGCCCGGAGGGGCCGGTGAAACGGTCTCGAAGGAAGCTTCCGTTCCTTGAGAACTCAACAGCGTGCCAAAAGTCA